>JAILQR010000092.1 GCA_024698845.1 Bacilli bacterium
AGTAAAAGAATTTGTAACTTCACTAGTTACATCATATACATTTATATAATAATTTGTATTATTTCTAATTTTAATTATATATTTAACAGTGGAATTTAAGTTAGGAAGTGTATCATAAGTAATAGCAGATATTTCACTATATTTAGGATTATATGTACTAAATCCTCCGTTAGTTGTTTCGTATCTAACTATTTCCATAATTCTTACATCTTTATTTATTCTAATATATGCCTCACCATCAATTAACATTTCTTGATTAAATGATGCACAAATCATAGACAAAGATATAGAAACAAATAAAAAAATAGGTGCAATAATATACTGAATTTTAATTTTCTTCATACATTATCATCTCCTATTTTCTTATGATACCTAAATTATAATATATTAAATATAAAAACACAAATGGATTTTATTTTACCCAAGTACAAGTAATCATTACTGATGTAAGATTACCACCATGTCTTACTATTACTTGACCATTTTCTTTTATAAAACCATAAAAGTTTGATGCATTAGTACCCAAATTACCTACATAACCAAGTCCGCACCATACTCTTGCTGAAGGTCTATAAGCAGCAGGAACATCTGCTATAGCAACTTCAGATGTTGCAGGTAATGTAGATGAAGTAAAACCACTAAGCCATGCTTGGCATGTATGAATTGCTCCAACTTTATAACATTCATTAGTTCCAAAGCCAACTCCACTTACACCAGTTGTTAGTTTAAAAGATGTTTTAGTAGCATCAGTTACTACACTAGAATTATTAACTTTAACAGTGGCATTATTATTTCCATTCTTTAGATTAATTTCATCACCATTTAAATTAAGTGTTCCAGTTCCAGCATTTCCATTTTTCCATGCTGCAATATTTAAAGTACTACTTCCACCTGGTGCAACATTACCTGCTATATTTCCAGCATAATACCAATCAGCATATCCATATGATCCTGATGCATTTTTACCTATTTGTATTCCTCTATCTGTTGCTACATTAGTGTTAAGTTCTATCCCACTAGTTGCACTAATTTGTATTTTTCCACTAGCACTTTCAATAATTCTTGATGTATAGTCAGCACTATCGCCACTATAATGGAAATCTATATAACCACCAAAACCAGATAATATACCATTATTATTAAGTTCAATACCTTGATTATTTACAAGTTTGTTTTGATAAAAATTATTTTCAACAGCAAGTAATCTACTACTTAAATCACTATAATCAGTTGCGGCAGCATATAAATCATCTATAGCACCTTGTACTGTAGATTGCTGCATACTAGTATTGTAATTATCATAAACTACTTCTGAGGAATCAAAAAGATTACCAGTAGCAGCCGCCGTTACTAATGACGACAAAAAAACAGATATTATAATTGATAATATAAATTTTAAGTTATCGTTTTTCAAGCTACCACCTCCTAGTATCATTTGATTTATTAAATAAAATATTTATTAGCTAGTTACATAAATAAGCTGTCCACTTGATTGTGTACAATCAGATCCACCATATGTCCACCACCAATAAACTTTGCCATCACTTTTAACAGCAATTCTATACCCTTTATTTGAATTACCTTGACTTTGATTTAAAATCACTCCTGTTTCCATTGTAACAGCAGCTGGAACACCAGTTGCTAATACAGTATCTCCTTTAGCTTCTACTTTTGGACATACATCATATAAAGATAAAATTACTACATTTCCAGATCTTGTATATGATACAGTTCCACCTTTTGTATTAGTTGTATTTACAGTAGCTGCACCATGAGCATATACTTCAGGATATATTTGTTGCCAACTACCAAAGTTACCATTCATATCACTAGATCTAGCCCAGATAATATTAGTTTTAGTATTAACTGGCGCTGCAAATTGCATTAAATTTTTAGTTCCAGAATCACCTAGTGCTTTAGTCCAAACAAATAGCCATCTATCCGAAGGACAATTGGTTAACCCTGATTCTGTATGGTATAAAACACCTGGTTTTATTGCATCATTACAATTCGATATTTTACTGTAAGTACCATAATCATTTTTACTTGTTAAAAATCCAGATATATTAACATTAGCGGCTTTAATATCCATATTACCATTTCCAAATGTTCCATTTGTATCTTTAGCAATAAGTGATAAATTACCAGTAGACCCGGATACACCTACACCAGCTCTATTAACTCCATTACGCCAAAAATCTACATAAGCATCATTGTTGTTCAAAGTTTCATTCTTAGCTATCTCCAAATCATGACCATCAAATAAAGATTTAGGATCATTTTTAAAATACCCTTCTAGTTTAGATAACCTTGTCATTACATTACTATAATCTGTTGCAGCAGCATAGAGCTTATCTATTGCACCTTGAACATCATTTTCATCAAGCCCTGTATTTGAATTATCATAAACTACTTCTGAAGAATCAAAAAGACTACCAGTAGCAAGTACTGATACTATGCTTGAAAAAGTCATACAAACTATAAGTGTTACTATAAATTGAAACTTTTGATTCTTCATAGCGTAATCTCCTATTATTTATAATAAAAGTATAACCTTTTTATAAAAATTTATCAAATTAAAAAATCAGGTATTATTTACCTGATTTTTTTGTTTGTTTCTTAACAGTTTTTTTAGTAACTGTTTTTTCTGTAGTTTCTTCTTTTTTATCTTTTTTAGTTACTTCATCAACATTATTTTTAATTCTTCTTTGATTTTCTAAGTAAGCTTTTGATAAACGCTTCTTATACAAAGTATCACCTTTAATTATTATGAAGAAACATTTTTCTCCAGGTACTACATCATAGAATAATATTGGTTCATTAAACGATTGAGAAGCATCTACAAGTTCTTCAAAAGAATCAATATATACTTTATTAGCGAATTTTTTTTCATCTATTGTTACATTACCATTAACAATGATTCTATCGTATTCTTTTAATATTTTATTTA
>JAILQR010000101.1 GCA_024698845.1 Bacilli bacterium
TTATTGCATAGTATCCAGCAATACCTATTCCATATATTATACAAAAATGACCATATACAGATACTACATGTGATTCCCATGTTCCAAACTTAAATAAGCAATAGAATCCTTCTAGTATTACTCCTATCCAACTAGCTATAATAAAAAGCCAGAATAGATCAGAGTATCTTACCTTATCTTTTTGCATAATACCCCAACTCCACAACTTAATTATAATTTATTTTTTTAAATAAATAAAGTTAATAAAAGATGTATATTAATGTATATTGCAAGTTTCTATAACTTTTTTAGTTATTTAAATTGTGGTATATTTTATTCAAAGACGATGGTGAAAAACTATGGCTAGTAAAAAAAGAAGAAAGAAAAAGAAATTAAAACTTAAAGATGGTACTAAACTACTTCTTTTAGTTGTGTTTATATTTTTACTATACCATTTTGGTTTCTTTAGCTTTCTAAAAAAAGAAGGTATTATCAAAATTAATCTATATGAAAAATATAGTAATGTTGTTAAAGATAGAAGATATAAAAAATGTATTGCTGATGGTATAACTGACGAAAATTTTAATCAAGATACCATTGATAAGAAAAATGAACTTACTTCTTATTTAAATAAGAATAATATTTTGTACTATTACCATGATAAGGATTACAATTATGATATAAAGAGAAACGAAACGGAATCTATATACGGTGCAAGCTTAGTTAAATTATCAACGGCACTATACTTAATAGATAACGATGTTGATTTAAGCCAAACTGTTACATATTTAGCACAGTATAAAACTGCTTATAGTAAAGGTATGGAAAAACATAGCATTGGTGATAAAGTTACATTAGAAGAGTTAATGAAATACTCTATTACTTACAGTGATAATACTGCACACCATATGATCCTTAGCTTTATAGGAAAAGATAAACTTAAAGAGTATTCAAAAAGTTTAGGAGCTAAAGTTCTTCTTGATGGTTGGGATGATTTTGGTAATCAAACTGCAGAAGATATGAATATATATTTAAATAGAGCTTATGAATTATTTACTGAAAAAGAAAATGGTAAATTGTTAAAGGAATATATGAATAATACTGATACTAACGCACTAAACTTTAATGATAGCGTATCATTCTTACATAAATATGGTTCTCATATGCAATACTTCCATGATGTTGGAATTTATTTAGGAGAGCATCCGTATAATGTTTCAGTACTTACAACTAAAACAGAATCCGCTGGTCCTTCTTACGTTAGAAAAGTATCTGAATTAACTTTTAACTTTCATAATGCTTATTATGAAAATTTAGAAAGTTACTGCCATAATATAGCTTATGACGAGACTAATGAATAATTAGTCTTTTTTCTTGTAAATTTTATTTAAAGTTTTCCCTATTTTATTGAATAGATACATAAAAAAATGCTATTATAAATCTAAGGTGATATTATGTGTGGATTCGTAGGAATCATTGATAAAAATAATAAAAAAGACAAAAAGAAAATAGTTAAATCAATGGCAGATAGAATTATCCATAGAGGACCTGATGCTGAGGGTTATTTTGTTGATGATAAAGTAGCACTTGGTCATAGAAGACTTTCTATCATAGATTTAAAAGGTGGAGATCAACCATTATATAATGAAACTAAAGATATAGCTTTAGTATTTAATGGAGAAATCTACAATTATAAAAAAATTAGAGAAGATTTACTTGCTAAAGGTCATAAATTTAAAACTAACACTGATAGTGAAGTTATTGTTCATGGTTATGAAGAATATGGAACTGATATTTTCACAAAATTAAGAGGTATGTTTGCTATTTTAATTTATGATATAAAAAACAATGTTATTGTTGGAGCTAGAGACCATTTTGGTATTAAACCTTTCTATTATTACAAAAAGGATGGTATGTATTTATTTGGTTCAGAAATCAAATCATTTTTAGAGCATCCTAACTTCAAGAAAGAAGTTAATAAAAAAGCTTTAAAAATGTATTTAGTATTCCAATACTCTATTTATGAAGAAACATTCTTCAAAAATGTTTATAAGTTAAAACCAGGTCATTTCTTTGTTATCAAAAATAACAAAATGAATATTACAAGATATTTTGAACCTACATTTGATAAAGGTGATAAAGCTTATAACGAATATAGAAGTGAGTTAAAAGAAGCTTTAGAAGAAAGTATCCATGCTTATCAAATATCAAGTGATGTTGAAGTTGGGTCTTATTTATCTGGTGGCGTTGATTCATCTTATGTAGCAGCAGTTGCTAAACCTGATAAGACATTCTCAGTTGGTTTTAAAACTCAAGGTTTCGATGAAACTGAAAAAGCACAAGAGTTATCTAAACAATTAGGTATTAAAAATAAAAGACAATATGTTACACCAGAAGATTTCTTTAATATACTACCAACAATTCAATATTATACTGATGAACCTCATGCTAACCTTTCTACTGTTCCACTATTCTTCTTAAGTGATTTAGCTAGTAAAGATGTTAAAGTAGTGTTATCTGGTGAAGGTGCTGATGAATTCTTTGGTGGATATCCAGAATATAATGATCCACTATCTGTTAGAATGTATGCAAAAATACCATCATTTATAAAAAAACCTTTTGCCGCATTAATTAAACCATTACCACACTTTCCTGGTAAAAACACTTTAGTTAAGTATAGTAAACCTTTCTATGAAAGATATATTGGTCATGCATTTGTAATGGATGAAAAAGAAGCAAATGAAATATTATGCAAAGATTTAAAAGATAACGTTAATTTAAAAGATATCTTATATCCATATTACGAAAAAGTTAAAGGTAAAGATGAATTAACTAAGAAAATGTACTTTGACTATCATTTCTGGTTACCTCAAGACATCTTACTTAAAGCTGATAAGATGTCTATGGCACATTCTCTAGAACTTAGAGTTCCACTCCTAGATCAAGAATTATTCAAATCAAGTAGTAAAGTTCCTAGCAAATATTTAGTTAAAGATAAACAAACTAAATATATCTTTAGAGATATAGCTTTAGAAAAACTACCTGAAGATTGGGCTAAACGTAGAAAACTTGGATTCCCTGTTCCATTTTCTAAATGGATTAGAGAAGAAAAATTCTATAATATGGTTAAAGATATGTTTAATGAAGACTTTGTTGGTGAATTCTTTGACAAAGAATTTATCAACAAGTTATTAACAGATCACTACAACAATAAAGTAAATAATGGTAGAAAAATATATAACATATATATATTCTTAATTTGGTATAAAGAATACTTTTGTAAATAATAAAAACCTCTAATTATAGAGGTTTTTTGTTTGGTAACTGATGTTACCAATCTATTTTTCTATTAGTTCTTTGGTTCCCATACATTTCATTTAAGTTATTTAAAGTAGCTTCTCTAAAATATTCAAGGTTACTTATAATAGATGATACATTAGTTCCAACGTAAGGAGATTCACCCAGATTATTCTCTATTAACATTGCAAGCATAGCTTGTTCTATAGGTGTATATATTCTCATAGTATTTTCATTTTCAACACTTGAGGCTATTGCAAATACATCTTTTGACTTGTCTTCAAAGTTTTTATCAAATAATTTATCTTTATATCTTTGAAGAGTTTTTAACTCTTCTTTGTCCAAGCCAACTCTGATGGTTTCTGATTTAGCCGCTATTATAGAATTAAGAACTATTCTTCCAAATTGATTCTTAGAAAAACCTTTAATGATAAAATCTGTTTTCTTGTCATAATTTTGTAGGAATTCAAATAAAGTTTTGTCAGAATTTCTATTTATATCTATTTTCTCACCAAATTCTGTATTTGATATTGATGCATACATTCCTTGTTCATCTTTAGATGCAATATGTTTTGTATCACTTAATCTTTTAATAGCAAAACATTGTTTAAAGAAATCACTTCTTATAAATGATGCAGTACCAAGTATTATCTTTTCCCAATTAAGAAGTTGATATTTTATGCCTTTGAATTCGTATAATCCTTCTGCATCAATTATATATTGTTGGTTTGCACATATTACTTCAAGTACATCTAAAGCGCTAGATGATGTTGATAAGTACTTCTTACCAGGCATAGATGCATTATGTTTTGTCATATTATTTAATGATTCAATAGCATGATTATTAAGGGATGATGCCTTAGGTATACCAAGTATATTATAAATATTCTTTTCGTTTAATTCATATTCAAATTCGAATGTAGTACCATTTGTTAATATTGCCCTATTTTCTAATGGTTTGTTACCTTTTAAATATTTAGTATTATATATATCTATACATAGATTTAAGTTTTCAAACATCATTTCCATAATTTGTTTAAGTGTCATTTCTGACTCTTTTTTATCTGATATAAATATATTTTTATTTATGTGTTTAATACTGGCTTTTTGTTTTCCTGTTGGATCAAGGATTCTTTTACCATTATGAGTATAAACATCAAATGTATCTGAATTTACTAAATGATAATCGTTTTTATGTAAGTCATCATTTCTTCTAAAATCTAGTGCTAGTACTCTGTTAGATTTTAAAGAACCTTCATCCCTAGCAATATTATGACCAGATGATGCCTCTATTAATGTAATTAAAGCTAGTTCATCAAATATAAGTCTTTTATTAAATCTAGCTGCTATATCTCTAAATGTATCAAGAGCCATAACCCTAAAGTCGTTAGGTAACATTGATTTTTGAATATAGTTACTTATTTTAAGTTCTAAAGTATTGTATGGATATTCATCTAAAGCGTAGTTGATTGAATAATTAGAACCCGGGTTTAAAGTTCTAATAGCATCCTTTATTATTCTGACAACTAGTTCTTTATATTTTGTGGTAATAAGAGAGTAAACATACAAAACATTCTCGTACTCTTCAGTACCACTAAATATAGAAATATATTCATTTAGTCTTAGGACGATACTATGGTAGTTATATATTAAATAATATTCAGATTCAGAAGAATTTATATCAGCACTACATAGTACGTCTTTTAATATA
>JAILQR010000112.1 GCA_024698845.1 Bacilli bacterium
GGTAAAAATAAACAAAAAAATAACTCTATTTAAGGTATAGAGTTATTTTTTTATCTTCATATGTAATTTGCGATGAACCATCGTAGTATTTTTTTGTAATAGGATCAGTTTGTCTTTCTAAATAATGATTTTCGTACAAGAAATCTAAAGTAGTTGATGTTCCAGTACATACATTTTCTATAAAACATTGTTTTGCAGATGTAGAAATTTTTTGTTCTGTAACTTTAATTAGTTTATCTTCATGATCTTTTTTTACATTAAAATATGTAGGAATTCCTATCATTAAAATAATTATAATAATTGTTCCTGTAACCACGATTTTATTCATCAGCTTTTCCACCTTTTTGATAATAATTTTTTAAGAAGTTATCACGATACTCTTCTAAAGTAGAAGTTTTAATATTTTCTCTTATGTCATTCATAAGTCTCATTAAGAAATGTAAATTATGAATTGATAGAAGTCTTGCTCCAAAAGATTCCTCAGCATTAATTAAATGCTTTACATATGCTTTTGTATAGTGTTTACAGCAGTAGCAATCACATTCTTCTTCTATTGGAGTGAAATCCTCTTTAAACTTATTATTCTTTAAATTGATTTTACCATACATTGTATACGCATGTCCATGACGAGCTAATCTTGTTGGAGATACACAGTCAAAAATATCTATACCACGCATGACATTTTCAATTAAATCAATTGGATCTCCTAGTCCCATTAAATATCTAACTTTATCTTCAGGAAGATATTTAGTAGACATTTCTACCATTTCGTACATTGTAGGTTTTGGTTCACCTACACTTGTTCCGCCGATAGCATATCCATCAAAATCCATTTTAACAAGTTCTTCAGCACAATGTCTTCTTAGATTTTCATAGATTCCACCTTGAACTATACCAAATAGAACTTGATTTTCACCTTTGAAAACATCTTTTCCTCTTTTTGCCCATCTTAGAGTTCTTTCAACTGATGCTGCCATATATTTTTCTTCACACGGATAACCAACACATTCATCAAAGCTCATAACAATATCAGAGCCTAGTTTTTCCTGTATTTCTATAGAAAGTTCTGGAGTTAAAAATAATTTATCACCATTTAAATGATTTTTAAATTTAACACCTTCTTCAGTTATATCTTTAGGTTTTGCTAAAGAAAATACTTGAAATCCGCCAGAATCAGTTAAGATAGGGCCATCATAATTCATAAATTTATGTAAGCCACCAGCATTTTTTACTACATTTTCACCAGGTCTAAGCCATAAGTGATATGTATTAGATAAAATAATACCAGCACCTAAATCTTTAACTTCTTCAGGTGATAGAGTTTTAACTGTCGCAGCTGTTCCAACTGGCATAAACATAGGAGTATCATATTCTTTACCATTGAACTTTATTTTTCCTAGTCTAGCTTTTGTTTTAGGATCATTATAAGTTTTTTCAAATTCTACTTTCACTATATATCATCTCCTGTAATAAACATTGCATCACCGAAGCTAAAGAATCTGTATTTTTCTTTAATTGCTTCATTATAAGCATTTAATATATTTTCTCTTCCAGCAAGTGTTGAAACAAGCATAACTAAAGTGCTTTTTGGTAAATGGAAATTAGTTATTAATGCATCGATTGCTTTAAATTTATATCCAGGATATATAAATATATCTGTATTACCAGCACATGCTTTAAACTTGCCATCATTATTTGTTGCAATAGTCTCAAGCGTTCTAGTTGATGTTGTTCCAACAGCAACTATTCTTCTATTTTCTTCTTTTGCTTTATTTAATATATTAGCTGTTTCTTCACTCATTACATAAAATTCACTATGCATTTTGTGTTCTAAAATATTTTCAACTTCAACAGGTCTAAAAGTTCCAAGACCTACATGTAGCGTTACATAAGTAATTATTACACCTTTATTTGCTAATTTTTTTAATAAATCATTAGTAAAGTGAAGTCCTGCAGTTGGAGCTGCAGCTGAGCCGATATTTTTAGCATATACAGTTTGATATCTAGATTGATCTTCTAATTTTTCATGAATATATGGCGGAAGTGGCATAGTACCAAGCTTATCTAGTATTTCCATTAGTATTCCATCATATATTAATTTAACATGAACAATTCCATCTTCTAACTTTTCAGTAACTTCCGCTTTAAGTAATCCTTCACCAAAAGATATAATTGTACCTACTTTTAATCTTTTACATGGTCTTGCTAAACATTCCCAATTATTATCTGTTAGTTCCTTTAGTAATAAAAGTTCTATTACAGCATTAGTTTCTTCTTTTGACCCAATTAACCTAGCAGGAATTACTTTTGTGTCATTTAAAACTAATACATCACCTTCATGTAAGTAATTGATAATATTATAAAAATGTTCGTGTTTAATATTTCCAGTATCTTTATTTAAAATTAATAAACGAGAAGAACTCCTCTCTTTAAGAGGAGTTTGAGCTATTAATTCTTCAGGTAAATTGTAATCAAAATCATTTATATTCATTATTTTCTTCTAACTCTTTTCATATCTTTTGCTTTTATCATTTCAATACCTTCATCAGGTCTAAGCGAAATTTTAAATTCTTCAGCACTCTTTTCATTAATATCAGCAAAATTAACACATTCTACTCCAGCTAAAGCTAGAGTTCTTTTTGCTGCGATATTTGGATCAGAATTAAATTTCTCTTCATACTTATCTTCAGGAAGTCTATACTTATCAGATAAATATACAACTTTTTTAATACCTCTTTGTACTAAGAATTTTGCACATTCAGGGCATGGGAATAGTGTAACAAAAACTGTAGAATTTTTAAAGTCACTTCCTTGACCCATATAATTTAAAATTCCATTCATTTCAGCATGAATAACATAAGGATATTTTGTATTATTTAAGTTCTTCCCATTTTCTGTATCTCTACCCCATGGGAATTCTTCATCAGGCCATTCATTTGGAGCACCATTATATCCAACAGATATAATTCTACCTTCTTCATTTACATAGCAAGCCCCAACTTGACTAGATGGGTCTTTACTTCTTCCTGCCCAAAGAACTGCTGTAGCCATGCATACTAGATCATTATCTAATCTGTCTTTTCTCATATTACCTGTATATTTAGGATCAATCTTCATATCATTATTTAACATACGCAAAACCTCCGTTACATGTAAGTATTATACAACACTTTTACTCCGTTTTTATATAAAATTTACTTATTATAGTTATTAATATAAGTTATACCTTTTTCAGTTAAAACTCTTCCCTTACTGGTCTTTTTAATAAATCCTATTTCAATTAAATACCGTTCAATCATCGTTTCAATAGTTTTTATATTCTCATTCAAAAACGAAGATATCGTACTTATACCTACAGGTTTATTATCATAATCATGATAAAGCATATTTAAGTATTTTATATCAAGTTCATTTAAACCAAGATTATTTATACCTATTTTCTTTAATATTTTACAAGCATATAAACTATCAACATATTTTAAATTATCTATTAAAGAATAATCATTTATTCTTTTTAAATAATTAAGAGCTATTCTTGGAGTGAGTCTTGATACTGATGCTATTACTTTTAAGGCTTTAATTTTATATATTACACCTATTTTTTTAGTAGCATTAAATAGTATTGTTACTATTTCTTTTTCTGTATATTTATTTAAAGATAAAGAAATAGAAAATCTATC
>JAILQR010000082.1 GCA_024698845.1 Bacilli bacterium
AGTAATTTGCTGGGATCAGAAAGAATTTTATCATATGGTTTCGATAATTGATAAAGTGTTATATGATAAAGATGATAGAAGCTTGGAATTATATGCAATTACTATATATAAAGAAAATGTTTTAATAAAATAATAAATGAGTTGATATTTAATGAATGAAAATAAAACTAATATAAATTGGTTGGTATTGACGGTTAACCAATTAATAAAAGAGGTGAAAGTATTAAAGATTTAGAATATACAAAAGAACAATATAATAAAGAGGAAAATATTAAAAGATATGGTGAGGGAATTAAAATAGGATTATGGAATTCTGAAAAAATATTTTTTGAAAAGTATTTAAGTAAAGATGATTATATTTTGGATCTTGGATGTGGTGCTGGTAGAACTACATTTGCTTTGAGTAAATTAGGTTATAATAATATAGTAGGTGTTGATATTGCAGAAAATCTAATTGATTATGCTAACAAATATTCTAAAGAAAATGGTATTAAGGTTGATTTTAAAGTTGGAGATGCAACACAATTAAAATATAAAGATAATACATTTGATGTTGTTATATTCTCATATAATGGAATGCAATGTATTCCAGGTGAACAAAACCGTAAGAATGTTTTAAAAGAAGTTTATAGAGTATTAAAACCAAATGGATATTATATTTTTACTGCTCATGATAGACATGATCCAAAAAGTTCTCATTTAGATTTTTGGAATGATATTGAAACAAAATGGGAAAGCGGTATTAATGAAAAAAATGTTGAATGTCTAGGTGATTTAATTACAATTGATCAAGCAGGAGAAGAAGCTTTTATTCATTTTTCAACAATTGAGAAATTAGAACAATTTGTAAAAGAACAACCTTTTGATATTATTGAACATATTCATTCATATGATATTGCAGAAGAAACAGTAGAAACAAAAAAATTTGCTGGAGATACAGTGTTTTGGGCTATCAGAAAAAAATAGCCATATGACCATATAACCTTAATGACTAACTTGGTATTGGATTAGTCTAACACAATAAATGAGTTAAAAATTGACGGAATTATACTAAATTTCGTCTTTTTTATGGTATAATCTTATTGATTTATTAAAAAGGAGTTGATCCAAATGAATGAAAATAAAACAAATATAAACTGGTTCCCAGGACATATGCAAAAAACTAAAAGATTAATTTCTGAAATGGGAAACATGATAGATGTAGTAATAGAACTTATTGATGCTAGATGTCCTTACTCATCAAAAATGAGAGATATAGATCATTTAATTAAAAATAAACCTAGACTTTTAGTTTTAACAAAAAAAGATTTATGTGATATTAATGAAACTAGTAAGTGGATTAAGCATTATGAAAGCGAAGGGTATAACACTGTACTTATTTGTGGTAATAATGATAAAGATTACAAATTACTATTTGATAAACTTTCACTAATTACTAAATCTATTCAAGAAAAAAGATTAAGTAAAGATATGAAAGAACGAGAAATAAGATGTTTAGTTATAGGTATACCTAATGTAGGTAAATCTACATTAATTAATAAGATGGTTGGAAGAAAAGTTGCAACAACTGGTAATAAGCCTGGTGTTACAACTTCACTTAACTGGCTTAAAACAAATGTAGGAGTATTACTTTTAGATTCTCCTGGTATTTTATGGCCTAAATTTGAAGAAGAAGAAGTAGCATTAAACCTTGCTGCAATATCTTCAATTAAAACTGAAGTAATTGATATTGATTCTGTTGCATGTCACGTTATAGAATTCTTATATAATTATTATCCTAATATATTAAAAGAAAGATATAACATTGATAATATCGATGATATGCTCGATGTATATAATAATATAGGAAAGAAAATAGGCGCCTATAAAAATGGTGAGGCAGACTTTACTAGAGTTAGTAATAGAATTATCAATGATGTTAAAGATGAATATATTAAAGGTATAACACTAGATAGATATAAAGCATAAAGATATTGTTAAGTTAGATTAACTTAGATAAATAGATAAAGAAAATATATGTTAAAATAATAAGTAATAAAGAAGAATTAATTTAAAAGATTAATTCGTCTTTTAATTTATAAGGAGTAATATATGGATAAAGATTTACTTTCATACGAAAAAGAATTATATAAAGATAATATTACTTTAATTGCAGGTGTAGATGAAGTAGGAAGAGGACCTTTGGTTGGCCCTGTTGTTGCAGCTGCAGTAATCCTTCCAAAGAATTATTCTTTAGAAGGATTAGATGACTCTAAAAAACTATCAGAGAAAAAAAGAGAGAAACTTTATCCTATTTTAATGAAAGATGCTATTGCTGTTGGTATTGGCGAAGTTGATGCTAAAAGAATTGATGAGATAAATATTTATGAAGCATCAAGGGAAGCTATGATGAAGGCAATAGATAATTTAAGTGTCAAACCAGAGTATATTTTAGTGGATGCTATGCCACTATTTACTGATATACCAAATAAACCAATTATTCATGGAGATGCTCTATCACTATCTATAGCTGCGGCAAGCGTTATAGCTAAAGTTACAAGGGATAATATGATGATAAAGCTGGATGAAAAATATCCAGAATATGGTTTTAGAAAACATAAAGGATATCCAACTAAACTACATTTAGAGATGCTTAAAAAATATGGACCGCTTGAAAATTATAGATTTACATATGGTCCTGTTCGTGATTTAATATTAAAGGAAAGTTGTGATGAACTTGAAACAAAGAATTAAAATTTTTATTAAAACAACATGGTTTAGATATACTGCTATTTTATTAGCTGGTATTTTTTTAGGTGAGATACTATTTAGATTATGTGCACATATGCCTATATTTAGTTATCCAACTTTAAGAGTATTTATATCTTCATTACTTCTAAGTGGTGTTATTGGATATATATTATCTTTTTGCAATAAAATTGCTGCAAGAATAGT
>JAILQR010000033.1 GCA_024698845.1 Bacilli bacterium
TATTTGCTAAAGCAATAGATAATGAAAAGTTAAATTCATCAAAATTGTTAACTGAATTAATGATTTATAAAAGTAATAATGATGAAAATAGTAGTATTATAGATTCATCAGATATTGAAGAAAATGAAAAAGTAATTGAAAAGGATTATATAAAAAATAAAAACTTAGAATTAGTAAAACAATTCCAAGAAACTAACGATCAAGAAATACTTGCCGAATTATATCAATTAAACAAAGGTTTAATAAGAAAAATTGCTGCATCGTCAACTTATGCTGCAAGAATGGAATATGAAGATATAGAAGCTTTAGCATACGAAACACTATATAAAGTAGCAACTATATTTGACTTATCAAGTGCGTACTCTTTTTCTACATTATTTGTTCATGCATATAGACGTAATATATATAGATATAGTGCAAAATATTCAAGACTAGTTAAAGTATCTCCAGTTGTAAATGATCTATTATCAAGAATATATAAAGTTACTAATGAACTTAGAATAGAATTCGGGTATGAACCATCACCTAAAGATATAGGTGATAAGATGGGGTTACCTGAAAAGAAAATTATTGAATTACTTACATATAATTTAACTCCTACATCTCTTGATAAACCAGTAGATGGCGCTGATGACAGTGATTCTACATTTGGTGATTTTATAGTATCAGATATAGCATCTCCAGATAGAGAAGCTGAAGATTTAGAAACAAGAATAGATTTTGAAATGATTTTATACTTATATAGTTTAAGAATAAATGATAATAGACCTATAATGATTATAAGATTAGCTAAAGGTATACCAAATTATGAAACAGAAGAATTATTATTAAAATATCCTGATGTAGTTAAAGAACATGATATTAGAGTTAAAAATTCAATGGAAGCAGTACATAAAAGAGATACTAAATTTAACGATATGGATGTGTTTACATTAAGTGAAATTGCTAAGATGTTTGGTATAACTCATCAAAGAGTTCAACAAATTCTTGTTAAACATTTAAATAGATTAAGAAAATTATATGATGCATATATGGATAACGTTCCTGGTGTTAGAAAAGAATTAGAAGAGTTAAAAAAAGATGAAGAGTGGATTTATAGAAGAGTAAGAACTATAGATTATTTTAAGGATAACAGATAATTGTTATCCTTTTTAATTTATATTGTGTTACAATTTATTTGTTAATTGCCCAGTAGCCAAGTGGTAAGGCATCGGACTCTGGATCCGACATTTCATAGGTTCGAATCCTATCTGGGCAACCAATTAATGTAAAGCAATTTATAATAATGTATAAATCATATATTTATTTTGATAATATTAGAGTAGATAAGGAGAGTTATTTTATGACTGAACAAAGCAAAGCTTTAAAAATTGATGCTATCGTTTTAATGGCCTTATATGCAGCACTTTATATTTTTTATTCTATATATGATGGTTTTTCTGCTAGATTGACTATATCGCTTGCAATTAACGCGTTATTATTATGCGGAATAATATATTATTCTGATAAAAATGCAAAATTAACTGGAGCGTTAGGTATATGTTTTTCTGCACTTTTGGTACTATCTGGAGGAATACTAGAAATAGTAATGGGTGTAGTAATGGCTTATAGATCAATTATTTGTCTTACAAAGTAAAAAATCGCTTATAATAAGTGATTTTTTTTATAATATTGTGTTATAATACTTTCGTTGAAATGAGTGATTATTTATGACTAATAAAGATTTAGCTAATATTATATTTCCTGATATAACAAAAACTATTGATGATTACAAAGAAATGTATCCAGAAAGAAATCTACCAGAAGGGGCAAAAGTAACAAGATTTGCACCATCTCCAACAGGCTATATGCATTTAGGTGGATTCTATGGAGCTATTATAGATTATGTTTTAGCCAAAAATTCTAATGGATTATTTTACTTAAGAATTGAAGATACAGATACTAAAAGAGAAGTAAAAGAAGCAGTAGACTTAATAGTTGAATCCCTAAATCACTATGGTATTGTTCCTGATGAAAGCGAATATAACGGTGTTATAAAAGGAAATTATGGTCCATATTATCAAAGTGAAAGAAAAGAAATTTATCATGCATTTATAAAATATTTAATAGAAATTGGAAGAGCGTATCCATGTTTTTGTACAAAAGAAGAATTAGATGAACTTAGAAAACATCAAGAAGAACGAAAATTTAGAACTGGATACTATGGAAGATATGCTAAATGTAGAGTTCTTCCAATTGAAAAACAAATTGAAAAAATTCAAAATGGAGAAGAATATGTTATTAGATTTAAATCTGAAGGTAACTTTGATTTAAAATTTAAAACAGATGATTTAGTTAAAGGAACATTAGAACTTTCTCAAAATGATGAAGATTTCGTTATAATGAAATCTAATGATAAACTTCCAACATATCATTTTGCACATGTGGTAGATGATTATTTAATGCATACTACTCATGTTGTAAGAGGTGAAGAGTGGTTATCAAGTTTACCAAAACATTTAGAATTATTTAGAGCATTTGGTTTCAAAGCTCCTAAATATATTCATACTCCACTTTTAATTAAAAAAGATGGAAATAGTATTAGAAAGATATCTAAAAGAAAAGATCCAGAAGCATCAATGGCTTATTATAAAGATAAAGGTTATCCAACAGAAGCTTTAGTTGAAGCTTTAATGACAATTATTAATAGTAACTATGAAGAATGGCATACACAAAATCCAGATAAGAAATTTGATGAATTTGTTTATAGTCCTAAAAAAATGTCATCTTCTGGAGCTTTCTTTGATTTAGACAAATTAGATAATATATCAAGAAATATTATTTCTAAAATGACTAAAGATGAAGTATATAAAAATTTATATAAATGGGCAGAAGAATATAATAAAGATTTTGCAGAAATCATTTCAAAAGATGTTGATTATACTAAATCAATACTTAATATAGAAAGAGAACAAAAGAAACCAAGAAAAGATTATGCTTGCTATTCAGAAATAGAAAGTCAAATTTGGTACATGTTCCCAGAATTATATAAAAATCATGAAAAGAATTTTGAATGGGGAAAAATAAATAGTAGTGAAGATATCAAAGAAATCATAACAGAATACTTTAATAATTTCTTTGATAAAAATGATGATAAAGAAACATGGTTTAACAAAGTTAAAGAACTATCTGAAAAGCTTGGTTATACAACTGATATGAAAGCATACAAAGAAAATCCAGATAACTTTAAAGGTAGTGTTGCAGATGTATCAACAGTTATCAGAGTAGCAGTAACTACTAAATCTATGACTCCAGATTTATATGAAATTTTAAGAATTCTTCCTCAAGATGAACTTGAGTTAAGAGTAAAAGAAATAATGTAGTTTTTTTCTAAATTACATTATTTTTTTTAAGTTTACTTTTTAAAACCCTCATAGTAAAATATTAATAGGAAGGAGTTAGACGAATTGAAAAAAGTTGCTGTATTAGGACTTACTAGTTTGTTTTTATTAACTGGTTGTGGTTCTAAAAATAATGTTGTTTGTACAGGTTCTACAAATGAAGGTGGAGAAAAAATTTCAATGAAAGTTACTGGTTCTTTAAAAGGTGATAAAATTGAAAAAGTTTCTGCTAAATTAACTTTCGGAAGTAAAGACAAAGCAAAACAATATTGTAGTATTTTTGAATTAGCTAATAGTATGGCTTCAGATAGCAAAGATAAAATCGATGTTAAATGTAGTGGAAAATCTATTGAATTCAAAGATTACACTAAAGTTTCTAGCGATGATTCTATTATTGGAGCATCTAAAGCTGACTTTATTAAAGCAATGGAAGAACAAGAACTTAAATGTAAATAATAATTTATATTTAAACTTGGATATAAAATTTGCTTAACTATCAAACCTACATGTATATGTAGGTTTTTAATTTACTTTATGAGAAAAAAATAGTAAAATATGAAGTAGTTGTTGGCCTGTTGGTGAAGTGGTTTAACACATAACCCTCTCAAGGTTACATACATGGGTCCGAATCCCATACAGGTCACCAAAATTAAAAATGAAAACTCTATTATTAGAGTTTTTTTATTTACATTCATATATTATTAATAAGTACACACAATTTGATTTTTAATATAATTATGATATAATTTTTTTACACGAAAGGAATTTGTGTATGAAAGAATATTTTGATATTGTTTCTGAAATTATTACGGATGATAGATTTAAAGAACTAAAGAAAGATACTCATCATAATACTAATAAATATGATCATTTACTTAGAGTATCTAAGCTTTCTTATAAATTAGCGAAGGTAACAAAATCTGATGTTAAATCAACTACAACAGCAGGTCTTTTACATGATTTTTTCTATGGTGGTAGAAAAGAATGCCAAGCTAATAGTTATTTGAATCATCCATATACTAGTGCTAAAAATGCAAAAGAAATATTTAATATTTCTGAATTTGAATCAGATATAATAAAAACACATATGTTCCATCATACATTATTTAGAACAGTAGTTCCTTTTATAAACAAAAGCGAAAAAGTAAAATTAAAAGATGGTAAACCAAAAAGTAAAGAAGCTTGGATAGTATGTCTATCAGATCTATTTGTATCAGCTTATGAAGGTTTAAGATTTAACATAGGTGGTAAGTTTGCTGTATACTTATTATTTGCTTATAATATGATTACATTAAGATAGAATATATTCTATCTTTTTTTATTTTTGTGATAAAATATTTATGTGTCCTCGTAGCTCAGTTGGATAGAGCGGCCCCCTCCTAAGGGGTAGGTCGGAGGTTCGACTCCTCTCGGGGACGCCATATTATTATGGAGGTATATATGAAAAGCAAAAATAGACATATAATCTTAATAAATATTGCTATAAATTTAGTTTTAATATTATCACTTAATATTATGTTGGCATTTGTTCATGCTATTGGTTTTATAGCGTATATGCGCCACTCTAAAAAATATAAAAAAAGAAATTTAAAACATAAAAAGTTTGATATTAAATATTTTAGAGATGACCTAAAAAAGATATCTCCAGCTTATATTTCATACTTACAAGACTATGACATAGATTTAAATAGAGATGTAACAGCACATATTTTAAAATTATGTATTGATAAATATGTGGGAGTTAAAAATGATAAATTTATATTAAC
>JAILQR010000038.1 GCA_024698845.1 Bacilli bacterium
TCTTTCTTTTTACTTGATAGAAATGTTACTTTTTCAGCAACTATATCAACAGCATATTTCTTTTCATTATTAACTTCATATTGTGACGTTTGTATTCTTCCTTTTATTCCAACAATATCACCTTTCTTGCAATATTCTGCAGTTGAAGTTGCAATAGCATCCCATAAAATACATCTTATGAAATCTGTTTCATACTCCCCATTAGAGTTTTTATAACTTCTTTGCACAGCTACATTAAATACAGACTTTTTATGTCCCCCTTCTACACTAATTGCTTCTGGATCAGTTGTTAATCTTCCAACCAATACCACCTGATTTAACATATATTATTTCTCCTTTCATGAGAAAATAATATTACTAACTAATATACACTTCAAAAGGACAATATTTTAAATTCATGAATGAAAATACGTTAATTATATATACTATTTATCTATTTTGAGTAGTATCTCCTTGTATATATATAAAATCATTACTTTTAATTAACATAATTTGACTTATTTTTCACTAATTGTTTACACATGATATTTAATTTGAACATTGTTGTTGATAAAATAATAATAGAGGTGCTCTATTATGAATCCAATGGCATATTATAATGATATTGATTTTAGTAACATCTTTGAAAAATTTCACCCAGGTGATCATTCTTTAGTATGCCGTAATAATATTTTATATTATTTAGGTGATACAACTTCTATAGTAGGTTCATGTGGAGTAACTAAAGGTGAATGTATTAATTTAAACGAGTTTAAAATTAGAACGATAGATAATCAAGTATGGAAATTAAGTCCACACCTACTATACTTTAATGTACGAGAAACTGTTGTTCTTCATAATCTAGATGTTAATGATCAATATAGCAAATTAAATCAAATTAACGCTATTGCTTCTAAAAATATCTTAAATGTTACAGAGGAAAGTATTATAGAATCATTTATGGATTACTATTGTTCTCTTAAATCTATCGAACCATATTTAAGAAATAATTTACTTGATACATATAATAGAATAAATCAATATGTTATCAATGAAGCAAAAAGAATGAATTCAAATAATATAACTCAGGGATATAGAATTATTTATGAAAAGGCATTTGGAGAACTTAAAGATGCCGTTAATCAAATAGATGATGGTTCAAGCCAAGGTCTAGGCGTTCAAAGAACAAGATTTTCAGGAAATATTCCAAAACCTATTGTACCTTTATATATTCCAAAAGCTGAAGAAGAAAACAAACTAAACCAAGCAGCATTTACATATTTATTTTTAATTTTGTTTATTATAGTTTCAACTCTTGCTGCTGTAATTACATTCTTGCTATCTTAAATCCAATACAAAGTATTGGATTTTATTATGCATAAAAATAGAGGCTACTATTTAGCCTCTAAAATAAGTTTTATTGCAGTTTTTTGTTCATTATTTATTATAACATCGCTAAACGCTGGTGTTACGATGATATCTTCACCGCTTGGAGTTACAAAACCTCTAGCAATAGCAATGGATTTGATAGCTTGATTTAAAGATCCAGCTCCAATGGTTTGTATTTCTAAACATTTATCTTCTCGAAAAATGTTTGCAATTGCTCCTGCAACTTTACTTGGATTAGATTTTGATGATACTTTTAATATTTCCATAACTTCTCCTTCCATAATTTAATATATGAAAAAAGAAAAAGAAATATTATTCTTTTTCCCATCTTGTGTATGAGCCACATGGAAGTAATAAATCTGAATTTTCCATCGGAATACACAATTCAGCACTTGATATTACTCCTTTTTTCTTAATAGTTAATCTAAGAACACTCTCTAGAATTGTCTTTGAGAATCCTGAAGTGTATGAATTTATGATAAATAGTAATGGATCATCAGATAGTATTTGTGAACACATATCAACAAGATTATATAAATCTGTTTCTATATTCCATACTTCACTTTTACTTCCTCTACCAAATGAAGGCGGGTCCATTAAGATAATGTCGTATTTGTTACCACGATTAATTTCTCGTTTTACAAATTTTCTAACATCATCAACAATATATCTAATAGGTCTATCTGCTATACCAGAACTTTCAGCATTTGTCTTAGCCCAGTCCACCATACCTCTTGATGAGTCTACATGTACTACTGAAGCTCCAGCTTTAAGTGCAGCTATTGAGGCACCACCGGTATAAGCAAATAAGTTTAATACTTTAACTTCTCTATTGGCTTTTTTTATAGTATTCATTATTAAATCCCAGTTATATGCTTGTTCTGGAAATAATCCTGTGTGTTTAAATCCCATTAATTTTAAATTAAAAGTTAAATCTTTATAATGAATATCCCATTTATCATTTAATCTTGGATTTATAATTTCCCATGAACCTCCACCAGATTTACTTCTATGATATATCGCATCAATATCATTCCATAAACTAGGATTTGATTTATTAGGCCATATAATTTGTGGATCAGGTCTTAAAAGCTTAATACCATTCCATAGTTCAAGCTTCATACCATCAGCCATATCTAATAATTTATATTCTTCAAAATCTTTTATTACTTTCATAGTTTAACCTACTTTATAATATTTAATTTTCCAATTACTGGTAATTTTTTTGCTTTACCCATAACCGTATAAACAATACCAACAACAGATATTGCAAATAATGCAAAACCAATTAATCCAAGTGGGAATGTTACCCACCATGGAGTAACTTCGTCACAGCTTATTATTTGGCCCATAATTAGAGTACATTTCTTTGTCACTTTTATTAAACTTAATAAAGAATATATAACCAAATACATAACCCATACAATAAATAGGTTCATACCTTGTTTAGCATGGTATTTAACATAATCTGAGTCTTTTCCACAAAAATATGGAATAAATACAAATGGTCCAATATAAGATATTAAAGCTAACCCTTTATTATCTTCGATATCTTTTTTTGTATAATCTTTACTTGTATCGTCAGTATCAAGTAATTTTTCGAAACCATCACCTATTTTATTAAAAATTTCATCTGTATTAATTGTAGATTTAGTTTCTTTTACTTCTTCTTCTTTTTTCTTACCTTTTTTACTAGGTTTTAAACTTTCACCACAAGCTCTACAAAACTTGTCAGTTGTTTTTACCTCTTCGTTACATTTAGGACATTTTTTCATATTAAAACTCCTTTCCTAGTTATATTATAATATAAAAAAAGATAGTTTACACTATCTTTATTATTTATTTACATTTTCTTTGTTGGGATGATTACATCCTTTATTCTCTTTACTCTATCAATAATCTTAAATCTAGGGAAAGCTGATTTGATATGTCTGTACCAATATGAATTTTCATTCATCCATGTTGAAACTTTCTTTCTAATTTCAGTAGTATTATCTGCTTTTTGCTTTTTGATTTGTTTTTTAATTTTATTCATTACTGCCATTGATATAAAGTTATCTACTAGATATATAACCAGTAAAACCATAGCTATTATTAACTTAGGATTATAAGATAACATATCAACTAATTTTATTACAAGTGGATGAATAAAATATAAAACTATAGTTGCTCCGATACCAAATGGAAGCATTGTTTCTAAGCATATTCTTCCATTAATATTAAATCTCCTTTGTGAATAATCCCACCAACGAGCTTTAAATAACTTTTCCATTATAAATGAAGTTGAGTATTCAAGTATAGAACATATAAATATTGATTTTAAGAACATGCTCAATAAATCTGTTTTATCAGTTCCAATAATTAATATAATTAATATTACTCCATATCCATATATTGGGCATATTGGTCCAATTAAGAAGCCACGGTTAACAAATTTTTTATCTTGAACTAAGAAACTCATTACTTCTATTAACCATCCAATTATGGAATATATTATAAAATATAGAATGTAATTACAAAATATATTCATAACCACCCTCCAGTTCAATAACATTATAACACTTTTATGTTGCTATTATCCTTTTATTTGTTTTTTTATTTTCTTTAGTATTTCATCATCAACTTTAGTATTTACTTCAAGTGTTATTGCATATACTAAATAGTGTTCTTGAAGATATACATCTTCAAATTTTCTATCGTCAATAATTGAAAAATCTTTTAAGAAATTTTTAAGTCCATAAATTTGTTCTAGTAGTTCTTCACCTTTTTTTGTTCTTTTAATCATTCCATGATTTCTAAATGCAAGTAATTTAGATACAAATATAACTGGTGAAAATAACATAGATATTGTAAATAATACAACTCCTATTACAAGGATTACACCCACAATAGAATTAACGTGTATTTGAAATGATATTCTAATAAAGCTTAAAGCAAATATACCTATAATACTTGATATAAATACTGAACATAGATTTAAAATATCTTTTTGAGTAA
>JAILQR010000058.1 GCA_024698845.1 Bacilli bacterium
AGTTGACGAAGCTATTAATAATGGTGTTAAAATTATCAATGAAGAAGTAATAGATGTTAAAAAAGAAGATAAATTTATTATTATAACTAATAATAATAAATATGAATCTGATTTACTTATAGTAGCAACTGGTGGTAAAGCAGCTCCTAAAACAGGCTCAGATGGTATTGGATATAAGATAGCAGAAAGTTTCGGACATAAAATAATTAAACCGCTTCCAGCTTTAGTTGCTCTAGAAGTTGAAGATAATTTAAAGGAACTATCCGGTATTAGATTTAATGGAGAAGTTAAATTACTGGTTAATAATGAAATCGTTAAAACAGATATAGGTGAAATACAAATTAATGAATATGGTTTTAGTGGAATACCTGTTTTACAAGTCTCATCTAAAGCAATTAAAGAATTAGATAATAATAATCAAGTGGAACTTTCTATTAATTTTATACCTAATATAGCAGATGATATATTAGGTCTACGATCTTTTTTAAAAGTTCAAAGTAAACATTTGAATAATAAAAATATATCTCAAATTTTAGACCAATTATTTAATTATAAGTTATCTAATTATTTATTAAAGATTTCAAAAATAAGTAAAGAATCTAAAGTGGAAGAATTATCTAATGATGAACTTGATTTATTGTGCCATTATATTTTAAATTCAACTTTTAAAGTTACTAAAGATCATGGATTTGAAAATGCTCAGACAACATCTGGTGGAATTGATTTAAAAGAAATCAATTTAGAAACTTTAGAATCTAATATAGTTAAAGGGTTATATTTCTGTGGTGAAGTGCTTGATGTAGATGGATCTTGTGGAGGATATAATTTATCATTTGCGTGGATGTCTGGTTTAATAGCTGGTGAACTTCGAGGTGATAAATAATGCTTCG
Organism: Bacilli bacterium; assembly: GCA_024698845.1. GTDB lineage: Bacteria > Bacillota_I > Bacilli_A > RF39 > UBA660 > RUG13160. Next base: position 891 of record JAILQR010000058.1, read on the forward strand.
TATTAAAAATGTTAAAATACCTGTATCTGATATAAATCAAAATGAATCAATTAAAAATAAAATATCTAAACTATATGGTTTAGATATTGATTTATTTAAAATATATAAACTTTCAATTGATGCAAGACATAAACCAAATGTTTTTTATGTGTATGAAATAGATGTAGATATTAACGATAAAAAGTATTTAAAGTTTCAAGATATAGAACAAGTAAATGATGAAATATATAGTATTTCTACATGTAAAAAAGAACTTAATAAAAGACCTATAGTTGTAGGTTTTGGACCAGCTGGACTATTTTGTTCTTATGTTTTAGCATGTGCAGGATTAAAACCTCTTATTTTTGAACGCGGTAAGAAAATTGAAGATAGGGTAAAAGATGTTGAAGAATTTTGGAATAATAACAAGCTAAATATTAATAGTAATGTTCAATTTGGAGAAGGTGGAGCTGGAACATTTTCTGATGGTAAACTTAATACAATGATTAAAGAAAAAGTAAGACAAAAGTTTGTTTTTGAAACTTTTGTTAAATTTGGAGCTCCCGAAGAAATTCTATATTTAAATAAACCTCATATCGGTACTGATTTGCTTAGAAATGTTATTATTAATATGAGAAATGAAATAATTAAATTAGGCGGTGAAATTAACTATAACTCTACCTTAACTGATTTAGTTATTGAAAATAATAAAATTAAAAAAATTATTGTTAATGACAGTGATGAATATGAAACTGACAATCTAGTTCTAGCACTAGGACATAGTGCTAGAGATACTTTTAAAATGCTGAATAATTACTTAACAATGATTCCTAAACCATTTGCTGTTGGAATAAGAGTGCAACATAATCAGGGTTTGATAAGTAAAAATCAATATGGTGATGCCTATAGATATTTAAAGCCAGCAGATTATAAATTAACTTATCAAACTAAAGATGGTAGAGGAGTATATTCATTTTGTATGTGCCCTGGAGGATTTGTTGTTAATTCGTCATCTGAAGAAGGAAAACTTTGTATAAATGGTATGAGCAATCATGATAGAGGAGAAGAAAATGCAAATAGTGCTATTGTAGTAACAGTTTCTCCTAATGATTTTGGTAATAATATTTTTGATGGAATGAAATTCCAACAAGAACTAGAAGAAAAAGCTTTTAAAGAAGGAAATGGATTAATTCCTATTTCTTTATATAAAGATTACAAAAACAATTCAGTAAGTAGTTCATTCGGAACTATTAATCCTGTGTTTAAAGGATCTTATAGTTTTGCAAATATTAATAATATTTTTCCAAAATATATTAATGAATCTTTAATAGAAGCTATTGAATATTTTGATAATAAAATTAAAGGTTTTAAAGATGAGGATACTATTATTGCTGCTGTTGAAGCGAGAACATCATCTCCTATAAGAATTCTAAGAAATGATGATTTAATTAGTAATATAGAAGGTATTTATCCATGTGGCGAAGGAGCAGGATACGCTGGAGGTATTACATCTGCTGCAATTGATGGTATTAAAGTGGCTGAAAAAATTGTTTTATAAAATGTATTTATGTATATAATGTAGCTTGTTTAAAACAGATTTATAATCTGTTTTTTTATTTGCTTCTTGTTGTAAATAGTTCATGTGAATACTTCTGTGATATTTGTATCATTAAGTAAACTGTGCTAAGAGAGGTAACAAAATGCATTATGGTACTATAATAAGATGTTTGGAAAATCCAAACGAATGGGAAATATCAAGAATTATAAACGTTAAAAACAAATTATATTATGAATTAGTTATAGCTGTTGGAAGAGACTCAGATGGAAATATTATCAAAGAAACCACAATTTTGGCTTCAGATATATATACTAATATTGTTGAAAAAAATTATTCTTTTATAGTTGATTTAAATTCTGATCATAATAACATTAAAGTGTTTGACGAAAATGAAAAAAGAGTAAACACCTTTAATCCTTTAATTACTTTAGATGAAAATGTGTTGAACATTTGCAGAAGAAGAACTGATAGAAAGGAAGTTTTTTAATGATTTCTAAAATTAATGATTATATTTCAAGACATGAGAAAACTATCTTTTGTATTTTAATTTTACTTTTTGTATTTGTTTTTTCATCTATCTATATATTTACAACTTTCCCAATCTCATCAGGTTGGGGTCAACATTATTCAAATTTAATGATGTCTGGCAAAACTCCATATAAAGATTTCTATTATTATTTACCACCTTATAATTTATTTTTTGATACTTTATTATGGAAATTATCTTTTGGACATTTTATAGTTTATGTACTATTTAGGCTCGCTGAAAGACTTCTTATATTTGCACTTTTATATAAGTTACTATGTAAATTTGTTAAACCTAAAATAGCTTTTATTTCTACTATATGTGCTTCGATAATGTTTTCTGCAACTATTTATGATCTTGTAGGTGATTATAATCAAACGATGTTTTTATATGCATTATTAGTAGCTGGATCATTTATCAAATATATTGAGTACTTTTATAAAAACAATAAAAATCAATATTGGCAATTATTTATTTCAGGTATTTTAATTGGTTTATCATTTACCTTAAAACAGCCTTTATTTGTTGCTGAAATTGTTTTATATTTCCCAATACTTACGTATTTATTTATTCTTAATAAGAAAAAATTAATTGAATATTTTAAAAGTGTGTTTATTACAGCGTTTGGATTCGCAGTGCCTACAGCTATTATTTGCGGATATTTACTTTATAAAGGAGCTTTTAATTATTTCTTATTACAAACTTATCTAGGTAGTACAGGGAAGGGAAGTATTATATCTTTATTGCTTGTTTTATATGACTGCTGCTTTAAATTTAAGTTTATTATTATTTCCTTATTAATTTTATTATTTGCAGCTAAATTAAGAAAACATCAAGATAATAATAAAGACAACAATTTATTTATTTACGGTTTAGTTTTACTTGTTACAATTTATAACGTTTATATAAATTATATAAATACTTTCGATTCTATAATTCACAATATAATAGGTTTTTTAGCTATCGTGGTTTTAGTAGCAATTGTGTTGGTGGACTACTTTAATAATAAAGATGAAAACGATAATATATCGTATGTTATTTTATTTTTTGGAATATTACTAATTTTATTAGCTCTTATAATTAAGAACAATTATTCTCAACTAATATATACTCAAACTGCTTCATTTTCATTTTTGCCTGAGATATGTTCAGTTAGTGTATTAATAGCTATACTTATTATTATATATTTCTTATTCAAATTATATAAATTTAAGAAACTTACTTACTGGAATTATATGTGGTTATTTTTACTATTAGGTGCTGTAGTATTTGAATTTTCATGTTCTATGGGATCACTTTCAGTTCATATAGCAGGAGCAAGTTTTACTGTAAGTGTTTTATTATCGTTGATACTTTCAACATATAAAGACAAATATAATATTATAAAATATTCTAGTTTTGTCTTTGCTTTATTCTTATCATTAACGGTATTTAGTCAAAAGGTTACAAGCTCATATTCATGGTGGGGTTGGTCTCAACCTACGTTAGATATTAAAAATTTACATACTATTGATGTTCCTGGACTAGAAGGTTACTTAGTTCCAAAAGATATTAAAAATATGTATGAGGAAATGTATAAGGTAGTAAAAGAAAATACTGATGATAATTCAGTTATTTACGGTTTCCCTTATTGTTCAGTGTTTAACGTTCTATTAGACAATAACAATTTATCTGTATTTGTGCCTATACCTTGGTACGATGTCTCAACAGATACTTATATTATTCAAGATACAGAAACACTTAAACGTAATAACCCTGATATTTTTGTTTGGGTTGATATACCAAATGCATTAGAACTTCATGAAAATACATTTAGAAATGGCGTTCAGCTAGCACAAAGAGATATTCAAGAGTGGATTTCTAAAATGGTATATAAAGGTAAATATGTTTTAATTGGGCAATATAATAGTGTGTTTATTTATAAGCTTAATGATGGAAGTAAAATTAATTATACTTACATAAAAAACAAAAAGAAAAAGAACACAACATTAATAGATTATAATTCAAAAAACATGAAAAAAAACGTTGAAAAAAATACAGATTAATTTATAGAGAAAGAAAGGGTAATTAATGAAACAGATATTTGATAAAATCAAAAAAGCTAAACCTTCGACAATATTTATTGCCTTAGGTTTAATACTGTTATTTATTTCGTTACTTTATGTATGTTTAAATAATGGGGAACCTATGAAAACTTTAATGTGGAATGCTGAAACAGGTGGTATTTTTCCTGACTTTTATGAATCTCTTAAAGACGCAAGATATTTAAACCCTTATGGTACATTAGCGATATATCCACCACTTGTATATGTAATATTGTTCCCAATATCAAAATTGATAATTTCGTCTCCATTTTACTGGAATCAAACACCGCATACATATAATTTTGTAGCATTATCTACAACACAAAGTGCGATTATAGTTGGTGTTATATTTTTCTTGCTTGTAACACTTGCAACATTATTATTATTTCAAGACAAATCTAAGTTTAGTAATAAAAAACTATTCTTATTTGCAATGATATTCTTATGTTCTCCTGGATTCGTATTTTTACTTGATAGAGGAAATATTCTCTTAATAGCAGTAATATTCCTATTTATATTTTTAAATAATTATGAATCAAAAAGTAAAGTAAAACGAGAAATCTCAATAATAGGATTAGTTGCTGCTTCTTGTTTTAAAATTTATCCAGCAATATTTGGAATGCTACTTTTAATTAAAAAAAGATTTAAAGATATTGCAAAATGCTTTGCATATGGCATTGTGTTATTTATAGTTCCTTTTATGCTTGTAGGCGGTTATAAGGCGATTCCTAAGTTTATTGATAATATAGCTACTTTGAACGAAAATCATAAAGAAGGCGACAGGGGATTTGGCTACGGTTATAAATTAGACTTAAATAATTTCATAGAAATTGGACAAGCAAAAATTCATAATAATACAGTATCTACTATATTTAAAATTGTTGTAGTTGTTGGTGTTGCGGCAAGTCTTATATTTATAACTGTATTTGCTAAAGAAGAGTGGATGAAAGTTGCAGCTTTATCAATGATAATGATATTTATTCCGGGATTTAGCTACATATATACTGCAGTATATATGATTCTTCCTGTATCATTTTTCTTTAATGAAAGAAAGAAAATAAATAGAAACACTTTAATATATATAATTTTATTTGTGTTAATATTTGCACCGTTACCATATGGGTATGTTCTTAATAATGCACCTGGTAAGAATAAGTTAAGTTATTCTACATTAGTAATCGAACTATCACTACTTGCTATGACTGCAAAAATGCTTTATGACGTTGCTCTTACTAAATTCAAACATTCTAAAAAAAGAGGTAGATAATTCAATGAAAACAATAAGTGTAATGGTTCCAACATATAACGAAGAAGAAAATGTTGAACTTATGTATGAAGCTCTTGTTAAAGAATTTAAAGAAAATTTAAAAAGTTATAAGTACGAAATTTTATTTATAGATAATAAGTCAAAGGATAATACAAGAACTTTAATTAGAAAAATATGTAAAAAAGATAAAAATGTAAAGGCTATTTTCAACGCTCAAAATTTTGGACAATTTAATAGCCCGTATTACGGATTAACCCATACTTCTGGAGATTGTACTGTAAGCATGTGTGCAGATTTTCAAGATCCAGTTGAAATGATTCATAAATTTGTAAAAGAATGGGAAGATGGCTACAAAATTGTTATCGGTATCAAAACAAAAAGTAAAGAAAATAAAATAATGAGATTTTTAAGAAGTGTTTATTACAAGCTTATTAAGAAATTCTCTGATGTTCAACAAATAGAACACTTTACAGGTTTTGGTTTATACGATAAAGATTTCATAGAAGTTTTAAGAAATTTAAAAGATTCTCAACCTTATATGAGAGGTATTGTTTCCGAACTTGGATATGAAAGAAAAGAACTTGAATATACTCAGCCAAAAAGACAACGTGGTAAATCAAGCAATAATTTTATGAGACTTTATGATGCAGCGATGCTTGGTATAACTTCATATACAAAAGTTGGAATGCATTTAGCTACAATATTTGGCGCGTTAATTGCAACAATTTGCTTTATTATAGGAATTATATATCTTATAATAAAATTATGTAATTGGAATAGCATGCCAGTAGGTATTGCTCCTCTTATAATTTGCGTTTTATTTGTTGGTGCTATACAATTGTTCTTTATTGGATTTATAGGAGAATATATTGTTAATATCAATCAAAGAGTAATGAATAGACCATTAGTTGTCGAAGAGGAACGTATTAATTTTTAGCAAAGTGAGAGATACATATGAAAGAAAAAAGACTATCGTACATTGATGTTTCAAGAGGAATTGCTTTATTTTTAGTAGTGTTTGGACATCTATTTTTAATAGGGTCAAATACATCAAGATGGATTTTTAGCTTTCATATGCCATTATTCTTTATTATTTCAGGGTATGTTACTAATACAGAAAAGTATAAAAAATTTAAAGATTATTTTCTTAGAAAAGTAAAATTGCTAATATTACCATATATAGGCTTTTTGCTTTTGGGATTTGTAATTTCGGTTATTGTAAAAGACTGGAGAAGCGGTGTATTATCTATAAATGCAGTAAAACAAGCTTTTTATTATACTCAGCCTGAATTATTTCATGTTGGCCAAGTCTGGTTTTTGATAGCGTTATTTAATACATCAATTGTATTTTATTTTGTTGACAAATTTATATTTAATAAAATTGAATCTAAGAAACTTTTGCTAATTATAATGTTATTAGTTTGTTCATATTTTGTTATGTGTGGATATTACTTAAGGACTCCAATAAAAATTCTTGATTTTATAAGACTACCATTTAAATTTGATGTTTTACCTATGTCATTATTTTTTATGCTTTTTGGTAGATTTCTAAAGAAGTTTACTGTTCTAGATTTCTTTATTTCGGATAATATTATCAAATATTCATCATTGCTTATTTTTCTGGCAATTAATATTGTATGTGGGGTTCTTATTAATGGTTA
>JAILQR010000063.1 GCA_024698845.1 Bacilli bacterium
CATATGCATTTTTAATAAGACATTTCCGTCTAATACATTTAATACTATCAATTCCTATTATATATTTAACAAGAAAATCTAGATTACTAGTTAATTTCTTTAATACGTATGTATCAAATAATTATTCCTTCCAAACTGGAAGTGATATTAGTAGTTTATATATCGGTTTAACTGTTTTATTTGCAACCTTCGTTATTATAGTTGCATCACTTACAATTTATTATTTATTAAAGTATAAGGAAAAACCAGTAAAGATGTATGTCTTTATGATCATATATTATGTTATCTTGTTTATGGCATTAATATGGCTTTCAAATATTATCTCTGGAATGTCCCGAACTGTTTTAGAAGCTAAAACTGCTCGTGTATATCGAGATATATCAATTCTTTTATATTTTCCACAATATATATTTGTTGCATTTACTGTTTTAAGAGCTATTGGATTTAACATTAAACAAATGAATTTCCAATCAGACTTAAAAGAAATGGAAATTACTTCAGCAGATAATGAAGAAGTCGAAGTAGGGTTTGAAATTGATGGTTATAAAACTAAAAGATTCTTTAGAAGATTTAAAAGAGAATTTTCTTATTATATAGCAGAGAATAAACTAATGATTAGTGTATCATTAATAATTATATTATTCTCATCAATATACGTTTTTTATAATACTAGAAAAAGTTATGATAAAACTTATAGACAAAATAGTTCATTTATGTATAATGGATTTACTATAAATGTTGAAGATAGTATTATTACTAACTTAACAAATAAAGGTAATAAATTTGAAGATACATATTATATAGCTTTAAAACTCAAGGTTAAAAATAACATGAACGTTGCATCAAAATTACAACATACATCATTTGTTGTGGAAGTAGGGAATAAACAAATAACACCTACACTAGATAGATCTACATATTTTTTGGATTATGGTAATCCATATTTTGGTGAAGAAATAGGATCAACAAAAGAGAAAGAAGTAGTTCTTGTTTATGAAATTGATAAAAAAGATATCAAAAAATCATTTAAGTTGAAATTATTAACGGATTATAAAGTTAGAAATGATAAACTTGTTACAACTTATGCTAATGTTAATTTAACTCCCGTTATAATAGAAGATGTTTCAAATATTAAAACTGTTTCTGTAAATAATAAAATTAACTTCACTAATACTAATGTTGGTAACACAATATTAAATATTACAGATTACTACATGGGTACAAGTTATATGTATGAATATCAAGTTTGTTATTCGGATGATAATTGTGTTAATAAAAAAGATATAGCAAACATAGACTATAGAAAATCAGGAAACACAGCAACACTATTAGTTCTTGGATATGATTTTGATTTAGATAAATCAACATCATATGCGAACTATAGAAAAAAAGATTCTTACTTTTTTGAAGATTTCATGACAGTGCATGCTGGAGTAAATGGAGAATATAAAGATTATGATGTTATAAATGTAACACCAAAAAATTTATCCAATAAACTAGTTCTTCAAGTTAATGGAAGTATTGGATCAGCTGATGACTTAGATGTATATGTTACTATAAGAAATAAACGCTATATTATTAATTTAATATAATTGACTTATACCTAAATTTATAATAAAATATTAATGTTCCTTGAAAAAGGAACTCTTATAAGGGTCCATAGCCAAGTGGTAAGGCGTGGGACTGCAACTCCCTGATCGTTGGTTCAAATCCGACTGGGCCCTCCATCTTAAGATATCAACTAATTCATTTAATGAATTAGTTTTTTAATAAATAAATATTAGAAGGTGAAGTAATGCTAGATGATATTATTAAAGAAACTCATGAAAGTTTAAATTTGAATAAAATAAATGATAATTTATATTTAACAAATAAAGAAATAGAAGTATTAGAAAAATATGATGTTAACTATAATACTACAATAGACATGTTAATGTATGAGCTTGATGAAATATTAAATGACTCTGATGGTGAGTTAACAGACTTAGAAGAAGTATCAAATAGTATCGCTGAATTTAATTATTATCATAATTCAAACAAATAAAAAACTCGAACTATTAAGTTCGAGTTTTATTGTTATATTAAATATAACTATTAGTTACATTTAAATCCGTTAGCTTTAGCAGCATCAACGAAATCAGATTTAGTTACATCTTTAACATCAGATTTGCTAATACCCATCATAGAGTAAGCAGCATCACCTTTGATAGTTGCAGTTTTTCCGCTACATTTTGCATCTTTGTATTGAGTACAGAATAATTTAGCAGTATCCTTTGAATTTGTTTCAAATGCTAATTCAATTCCGTTAATCTTTTTACCTTTAAAAGAAGCAGTAACTTTACTAGTTACTTTAATACCAGCAGCTGAAAAATCTCTTGAACATGTAACTTTTTTAGAACCACAGCCTGTTAATAAGAATAAACTTGCAAGGCCAAGTACAGCAACCTTTTTCATTTACGTCTATCTCCTTTCTAAAATATATTACCATACTTTATACCATTTGTATATAAAAGAAAAAATAAAAAGAATCAATTTTAACGATTCTTTTCATTTTGGAATAAATGTTCAAAAGTTAATTGTAAGTTTGCTATGTTATCATTATTTTCTTTATACATTTTGTTAAATTCAGTAAGATAACCTCTAAGTTCATCTTCATCTTGTATAATTGCTTCAACAGCTTCATAATCAAGACCATTAACAACAAGTAGATATGCCATAAAATATTTATTGCCAATATCTTCCATGTTAATTTTATATACTTCTGACATTTTATTGTACCAATTTTCTGGAGATGATTTCATAGATACCTCTTTCTTATATTTATATTATATAATATTTTTAGAAAAACTACATATAATAATATTATGAAAAGAATATTAACAAACAATATATTTATTATAGGCATAACATTTTTGCTTCCTGGAATAATTGCATTAATTACAAAAGATTCATTTAGTACATATAAAAGTCTAGTTCAACCAAAGTTATCTCCACCATCAATATTATTTCCTATTATATGGAGTGTTTTATATCTTCTTATGAGTATAGCTTTTATATTAGTT
>JAILQR010000023.1 GCA_024698845.1 Bacilli bacterium
AATAGAATTTGGTGTTTTATTTTTATTGTAATCATACTTATTTCTAACGTCTATTAATATGCCCATACTAGTGTTATATTCACTTAATTTAATTGTTTTCATTAATATTCACCTATATTAATATATTAAGAATTAAGATGATTTTATAATAATATAGGCCTAAAAAAAGCTAACATACGTTAGCTTTTATTCATCAAAGAAATCATCAAAAAATTCATCATCAGATATTAAATTGTCGTTAACTACAATTGAATCTGCATCAACATTGATCTTAGGTTTTTCATCTAAGAAATCAACATCTTCTTTTACCTCTTCTACCTTAGGTTGTAAAACAACTTCCTCTTTAATAGGTTGTTCTTTTTTAGGTTCATAAACATTTAATGGAACATCTAAAACTTCTTCTTCCTCATCATCAAAGAATGATAACTTACTTTCTTGTGGTTGTTCATTTTTTTCAACATTTACTTGAGGTGTGTTAACAACCTTAGATTCAACAACAGGTACTACAGTTGCAGCTATAGCTGGAGTTTCTATTTTAATAGATTCAACTTCATGAGCTTTAACTTCAGTTTTAGTTTCTTCAACTTTTAAATCTTCTAGAGGTTTAATTGGAGATTCTATAGCTGAATCTAATTTATCAAGTACATTAGGTTTAATTTTAGCTTTTTCTCTTTCCTCTTCTTCATTTAGCTCTTTAATACGTTTATCAATGTCTTTCATCATTGCATCAATATCAAGTTGTTTATTAGATGCAAATGGATTATTTCTTGGCATTGATGGTCTTTGAGCAAATGGATTACCACCAAAAGGATTCATTCCTCCACCCATAAATGGATTTGGTTGGAAACCTGATGTTGGCATTTCACCACGTTCTTGAGCTTCTCGCATTTGTTTTTGTTTATAGTCCATTACAAACTTTTTAACATCGAATAATTCAACATTATTTTTAGGTCTTGATGGGTATTCAGTAAGATCATACTTTTTACCCCAGTCCATATCAAAATCTGGAACTAACTTAGTTCTAAATGGATTACCTCTTTGTCTAATTAAAAGAGTTTCAAATAATTTCATTTTTTGTAGATCAGTGACTGATACTAAAGGTCTAGTTGCACTTTTATCTTTATCTTTAGCTTTAACCTCACCACAAAGTTTACTAATCTCTTCTAGGGCTGTTAATTCAGTACTCATTAAGTATACTAAATTACCACAGTTACCTTTAATTGTATCTCCAACTTCTTTTGTATATACACTATTAAGTTGTGAGAAGTTTTGAATAATAAATGTAAATCTTATACGTCTAGATCTTGCTGCTGATACCATTGAATCAACATCTTTTAATGGAGGCATATTAGCAAACTCATCTAGAATAAAGTTTGTTCTATAATTTAGTTTTCCACCATTTTCTTGAGCAACATCTATTAAAGTTTCATAACATTGTTTTAAGAATATTGTTAAAAGTCCATGATATGTTTTCTTTTCATCATGAATTGTCATAAATACAGCAGTCTTTTCACGACCTATACTCTTCATATCAAAATCAGATGTTGATAACATCTCACTTATTGAATCACGAGATGAGAATATTCTAATTTTTTGTCTAAATGTAGATAATATAGATCCCTTAGTATCTGTTGGAGCATTGATTGTATTAGATGCTAAAATATAAGCATTTGAATCTTCTCCTTTAGAAGTAAAGTAATCTTGTAAATATGTTTTAGGTCCAAATCTTTCCTCACCTATTGCACTCATGTAGTTAACTGAAGAAATATTTACTTCTTTTGGTTTCGCATCCATAAATAAACCTAAAGTTAAACCTGAGAAATAGTCAGCAGCTGAATCTTCCCAGAATGGATCTGCTTTAGTATTTGGATCTTTTAAGATATTCATTGCAACGTCATCTAGAAGTTCAAGAGCTTTATCTTTATTTCCACTATGGAAATAATTATATGGCATTTCTAGAGGGTTCCAACAATTTCCATGTTCAGGTTCACGGAAGTTAAGTAAAATTACATTATAGCCTTTTTCTTTAAGTAGTGCAGCACATTGTTTATAAATCTCACCCTTAGGGTCTGTTATAATCATAGACTCTGAATTACGAGCAAGAAGTCTAACCATTGGTTTAACGATAGTTTCAGTTTTACCTGATCCAGTAGAACCAATAATTAAGTTATGTGTTTCACCATTATCAACATATATTTCTTTACCATTATTAATAAGTGTTATACCAGCAGCTCTGATATTTTCATCTTTTGGTAATACCTTTTCAATATCTTTACCATTAATGATTTCTTTTTTATCAGCCCATTGTGCATAACCATCTGATTCTTTTTTTGTAAAATTAATAAATTTATCACCTTTTTTATCTTTTGAGAAAACATAAGATGATACTGATGTAAATACAAGTATTTCACCAGCAATAAATAAACCTACAGTAACAGGTAAATATGGAGGTATAAAAGCTTTAAAAGGCATTAAGCCATAAAAAGACCCATCATTAGCTAGTGATGCGAAATTTAAAACAGCTACACAGCAAAGATAAAATAAAAGTATTGAGTAGCATATAAAAATAATAAAGTCTTTTTTTTCTATCTTAAACTTCAAAGTAAAAACCTCCATTTATTAATACCATCTAAATATAATTATACAATAAATATTTTTTATTTACCATATTATTATTTAACTATCATTTTAGCAC
>JAILQR010000040.1 GCA_024698845.1 Bacilli bacterium
TATATCTTTATGAAGTAGTGGTTCACCTAGAACATGAAAATATAAATATTTTGTATATGGTTTTATTTTATCTAATATAGTTTTAAATTCTTCTATAGTTAATGATTTTTTATCTCTTTTTGAATTTAAACAAAAAGGACAATTTAAATTACATACGTTAGATATCTCTATATATATTTTTTTAAATAATTCTCGATTATTCATATTAATCACCCAAGTAATTAAAATTATATAATAAAAAGAAAAAACAAGCAATTATGCTTGTTTTGATCCAAATTTACCTTTTGCTCCTTTGCTTCCACCATAAGTAGATAAAACATTAGAATCAAATGAAGTAACTTTCTTTTGATCATTTTTATATTTTTTTATTGATAAAGTAATAAGTTCATCTAAAAGTTCTGTATATTTTTTACCTTTAGGTGTATAAAAGAAGAATGCTAGACATCCAGGAATAGTGTTAGGTTCATTAACATATACTTTCTTAGCTTTAGAATCGACTAAAAAGTCAAATCTAGTAACTCCAGTTAAATCAAGAGCTCTAAAAGCTTTTTTAGCTTGATCATAAACTTGTTCTTCTATTTTTTTATCTAGTTCAGCAGGTATTTTAAAGCCAGCATTTGAAACAGTTCCACTAGTTTTTTTAGCTGCTCCTTTTTTACCTCCACCATTTATGTATTTATCATCAAATGTTAGAATTTTATTACTTGTAATCATTTTACCAATTAAACTAGTTTCCATAAATGAATGATCACCAAGTACAGCACAGTCTACTTCAATTAAGTTATTTACTACCTTTTCTACAATTATTTTTTCATCGTATGTTATTGCATCATTAATTGCTTCATCAATTTCTTTTTCACTTTTAACATAAGTAATACCAATTGATGAACCAAGTCTAGCAGGTTTAACAATTACTGGATATCCTAACTTTTTAATTTTCTTTAATACATCAGATTCACTTGATACATATTCATCCTCATAGAACCAAATATAATCTACTATATTTACTCCCTCAGCTGCCATTACTTGTTTTTGAACTACTTTATCTTGTCCAAGTGCAGCTCCTAAAACACTAGGTCCAACAAAAGGAATACCAATAGAATCTAAATATCCAGCTAAAGATCCATCCTCTACTCCTTTACCATGAACTATAGGAAAAGCAACATCAATAGTATTAACTACTTTATTAAATAATGAATTAGTGGCTAGTAGTACAAATTCATCATTTTTCTTACATAATGTAACTTTTTTTAAAAATCTAATATTAGAATTAAAATCTTTATATGTTTCCATCATTTTAAGAATATTACCTGTATAAAAGCATCTATTCTTATCAATATATATTGGAACTACTTCATATTTATCTTGATTAATATTTTCCATAGCTTGAACAGCAGTAATAATACTTACATCATGTTCAACAGAGCTACCTCCAAATATAACACCAACTTTTATTTTCATTTTTTAATTACCTCCTACTTCTCATTAAATATATCAGGTAAATCACTTTGTAAAAGTACATAAGTATCTTTATCACCTAATTTATTTAATAAACTAAATGCATCCATAATATTATTTAAAACATGAATATTTTCTTTATTATAGTTACTATCTATTAAACCTTTATAGATATATTTAGTTTGTTCTTTACCTATTAATATAACTTCATCAGTTTTATCTGACATATATTTACCTAAATCTAAATGAAGAGAATCAGATAAATTTCCAAGTTCTATCATTCCTGATGATATAACTATTCTTTTACCTGGCATCATATTTAAAACATCAAGTGCCATTTTACATCCATCAGGATTTGCGTTATACGCATCATCAATTAAATGCATATTTAAATATTTTTTTAATTGTAATCTATGTTCAACTGGAGTTACTTTTTTAACTGCTCCAATTAGCATATCTTTACTAATACCTAAATAATCGCCTAAAGCAATGCCAGCTAATATATTATATATATTTGCTTTACCTAATAATTTTGTTTCAAATAAATATTCTTTTTTATCACCTTTAAATTTAACTTTAAACATTGTACCAGTATTAGATAATTTTATATTTGATGCTTTTACATCAGCATCTTTATCATCAATACCAATAGTTATAATTTTACATTTAAAATTACCTTTATAATTTTTTTGTTTTGGATCATCAATATTTAAAACTCCAACACCATCAGCCGGAAGAGATTCAATTAATTCAAATTTAGTTTTTTGAATATTTTCTTCACTTTTAAATGTTTCTAAATGAGCAACACCAATTTTAGTAAGGATACCATATTTAGGATGAACTAAATTACATAATTCTTTAATTTCTCCTGTTTTACAAGCACCCATTTCAGCTATAAAGAAATCATTAAATTTATCTAAATTTTCATTTATAGTTCTTGTTAAGCCAAATGGTGTATTAAAATTCTTTGGTGTAGGCATAGCATTAAATTTAACATTTAATATATCACTTAATATATTTTTACTACTTGTTTTACCATAACTTCCTGTAATACCTATAACACTCATATTACTCATAGATTTTAGTTTTCTTTTGGCTTTAGTTATATAATATAAACCAACTAACTTTTCTACTGGTGTATTTATATAATTAGCAAACATAAC
Organism: Bacilli bacterium; assembly: GCA_024698845.1. Lineage (GTDB taxonomy): Bacteria > Bacillota_I > Bacilli_A > RF39 > UBA660 > RUG13160. The sequence goes on from JAILQR010000040.1 coordinate 2,622, forward strand.
AACATAATGAATTAAATAAACAAAAAGCCATAAAATTATATATAAATATAATTCATATTTAGGATACATAAAATAGTATCCAAATGCTAAAGTAGATATATATATAACAAATAGTGTTACATATAATCTTTGTATTCTTTTAG
>JAILQR010000053.1 GCA_024698845.1 Bacilli bacterium
AATATCTTCTGATTATATAGAATCAGGTTTTGAAAACTTACTTGAACAAGTAAAAGATATGCATTCTAAAACCGGACTTAAACATTTACTTTATTACTTAAAAGTAAAAGAAATGAAAGATTGTGAGCACTTAAGTACAGTAAATATAATAAATAAAAAGAATTACTTAAGAATGGATATTCATACTATTAGAAATCTTGAACTGGTAGAAACTTTAAGACTAAAAGAAAGAAATAATTCTCTTATATGGCTTTTAGATAAAACTAAAACTGCTATGGGTTCAAGACTTCTTAAAGAATGGATATTAAATCCATTAATTGATAAAGAAGAAATATCTAAAAGATTTAATGAAATAGAAAAGTTTAATACTGAATTCATTATAAAAGATGAATTAAGAGAATTCTTAAATGATGTATATGATTTAGAAAGATTATCAGGTAAGATAGTTGGGGGACAGCTAAACGCAAGAGACTTATTACAATTAAAAAACTCTCTAAAAGCTTTACCTAAAATTAAAGAATTACTTAATAATATAGATGTTAATTATGATATAGATACTCATGAAGATATATATCTATTACTTGATAAAGCTATTCATGAAAATCCACCAGTAGGTATTAAGGAAGGATATATTATCAAAGATGGATATTCAGAAGAACTAGATGAACTTAAGAAAATAAGAACTGGTGGAAAAGACTTTATATCTGATTTTGAAAAACAAGTTAAAGAAGAAACAGGTATAAAGAATTTAAAAGTTGGATATAACAAAGTTTTTGGTTATTATATTGAAGTATCTAAAGGACAAGTAGGTTTAATTAAAGACGAACTTAAATGGGATAGAAAACAAACACTTACTAATTGTGAGAGATTTATATCACCACTTTTAAAAGAAAAAGAAGCACTAATATTAAATGCTGAAGATAGAATTATAGAACTTGAATTTAACTTATTTAATGAAGTTAGAGAAGTTATTAAAAAAGAAGTTTTAAATTTACTTAAAACTGCTGCAACTATAGCAAGACTTGATGTAATGCTTAGTTTATCAGTATGTGCTGATGAATATCATTTAGTTAGACCGCAACTAAATGATAATCATATAATTGATATTAAAAATGGTAAACATCCAGTAATAGAAAAAGTAACTAAAGGTTTATATGTTCCAAATGATTGTCATATGGATGAAAATATTAATACTTTATTAATTACTGGACCTAACATGTCTGGTAAATCGACATATATGAGACAATTAGCTATCATAGTTATTATGTGTCAAATAGGTTCATTTGTACCTGCAGACAGTGCTAACTTACCAATAATTGATCAAATATTTACAAGAATTGGTGCATCTGATGATTTAGTATCAGGTGAATCTACATTTATGGTTGAAATGAAAGAAGCAAAAAATGCTATTTCAAATGCAACAGAAAATAGTTTAATTTTATTTGATGAACTAGGTAGAGGAACAGCAACTTATGATGGTATGAGTTTAGCTAAAGCAATACTTGAATATGTTGCATCTGAAATTAAATGTAAGACATTATTCTCAACTCATTACCATGAGTTAACAGAAATAGAAATGTATTATCCTTCGATTAAAAATGTTCATGTAGCAGTTAAAGAAGAAGGAGAAGAGGTAACATTCTTACATAAAATTAAATCAGGACCTGTAGATAAATCTTATGGTATTCATGTTGCAAGACTTGCACAAATGCCTAAAAAAGTTATTGATAGAGCTTCTATTATTTTAAAAGAATATGAAAAAGGAGCTAAAGTAGATTTAGGAAGTAAAGTTCAATTATCTATGCCTTTTGACGAACCTGAAGAAGTAACAAAAAGTATTATTGAAGAAAAACTTGAAGAAATAGATCCACTTAATATTACTCCAATGGAAGCTATTAATAAGTTGTACGAGTTAAAAGAATTAAGTAAAAAATAAAACATACCACAAATACTTGTGGTATGTTTTTAATTTGACATAATATATGCGGGAGGTTATACTTTTTATATAAATATACTAGGAGAGTATGCCTATGAAAAGTGAAAACACAAAACTTGTTATCGTTTTTATATTAGCTGTTTTTGTATCTTCATTCATAAATGCATTAGCATCAGGTACTC
>JAILQR010000061.1 GCA_024698845.1 Bacilli bacterium
GTAGGAAGATGTATCATTTTAACAGCCCTAAATCACATCAAGAAATATGGACTATAGATAACAGCTATAATATTATTTGATAATACATTATAAGAATTAATATCTAATTCATCAGTTGTAATTGAATCTTCTAGTTTTAACATTTTAATTAAAAGTTCATTTGGAATAGATTCAAATTTGATTTTCATATCTTTAGTAATGTTATTTTCTTTTTTAACATTTCTAAAGTTTTTGATAAATAGTATTTCATCATCAACTATTAATTCTTCATCTTCAAAAATTTGTTTTTTATCGTAAGTTGGATATGAAGAAATCATAATTGATTCTGCATCCTTAATTGGAAGCATTTGATAAATTTCTTCAGTAACAAATGGCATAAATGGATGAAGCATTTTAAGTATTCCAGTTAAGATGTAACAAAGTACTGATTTAGTAGTTTCATCATCTAAACTGAATTTTGCCATTTCAATATAATTTGAGCAGAAATCATCATATACAAAGCTATATAATTCAGATCCTACAATATTAAAATCATATTTATCCATATGTTTTGTTACGTTTTTAACTACTTTGTTGTATTTAGTTAAAATCCACTTATCAATATCTTTTAGATTTTCTAACTTAATTTCTTTTAATCCTTCGATATTCATAAGAGCAAATCTTGATGCATTCCAAATTTTATTTATATAGTTCCATGTAGATTTAATTTTTTCTTCATCAAATCTCATGTCAGTTCCTTTAGATACATCAGTTGCAAGATAATATCTTAGTGAATCTGCACCATATAATTTAATCATATCAAATGGATCAATACCATTTCCTAAACTCTTAGAGAATTTTCTACCTAGTTTATCTCTGATTAATCCATGAATTAAACAATCCTCAAATGGTCTTTGACCTAAGATTTTTTCTCCTTGGAAAGTCATTCTATTAACCCAGAATGGGATAATATCATAACCTGTTACTAAACATTGATTTGGATAATATTTTTCTAATAGTTTAGTATTATGAGGCCATCCAAGTGTTGCAAATGGCCATAGAGCACTTGAGAACCATGTATCTAGTACATCGTTATCTTGTTCCCATCCTTCGCCTTCAGGAGCTTGCATACCAACATATATTTCATCACCTTTATACCACGCTGGAATTCTGTGCCCCCACCATAATTGACGAGATATGCACCAGTCATAAGTAATTTCCATCCAGTGATTCATTGTTTTTTCATATCTAGTTGGTACAAAGTTTACTTTTTTATTTTTATCTTTTTGAGTTTCAAGAACTGTATCAGCAAGTGGTCTCATTTTAACAAACCATTGTTTTTTAACCATAGGTTCAACCATAACTCCAGTTCTTTCACTATGTCCAACTTCGTGAACTAGTGGCTCAACTTCAAGAAGTAAACCTTCTCTTTCAAGATCTTTTAATACTTCTTCACGACACTCTTCTCTTGTCATTCCAACATATTTACTTGGAACATTTTCATTCATTGTTGCATCATCATTCATGATGATAATTCTTTCTAAGTTATGACGATTTCCAACTTCAAAGTCATTAGGGTCATGAGCTGGTGTTATTTTAACGCAACCAGTTCCTTTTTCCATATCAGCATGTTCATCAGTAATTACCGGTATAGGTTTATTTACAATTGGTAAAATAACATTTTTGCCAACGAAATTTTTATATCTTTCATCATTTTCATTTACTGCAACAGCTGTATCACCAAATAATGTTTCTGGTCTTGTAGTTGCAACATCTAAATATTCTTCTGAGTTTTCTAATTTATATTTTAAGTGATAAAATGCACTTTTTTCTTCACTATATACAACTTCTTCATTAGAAAGTGCAGTTTGAGCAGCAGGGTCCCAGTTGATTATTTTTTCTCCGCGATATATTAATCCTTCATTATAATAATCAACAAATACTTTTTTTACCGCTTCTTGAAGACCTTCATCTAATGTAAATCTTTCTTTTGAGTAATCAAGTGCAACTCCTAGTTTAGCCCACTGTGCTCTAATAATATCTCCATGTTCTTTAGTCCAGTCCCAGCAAGCATCTAAGAATTTTTCTCTACCATATTCGTATTTATCAATGCCTTTGTCTTTTAATCTTTTAACAACTTTTGCTTCAGTTGCAATTGCAGCATGGTCCATACCTGGAAGCCAGAATGCATCATAACCTTCCATCTTTTTATATCTAATAATAATATCTTGAAGAGTTACATCCCATGCATGTCCTAAGTGAAGTACTCCTGTAACATTTGGTGGAGGTAGTACTATACAAAATGGTTTTTTATTTGATTCTTCCTCACATTTAAAATAACCATTATCTTTCCACATTTCATATTTATTTTCTTCAATTAAAGAATGATTATATTTTGTATCTAACATATGTATCCCTCTTTCTTATTTAGTTCCTGTTGAACCAAATCCTTCATTATCTCTATCAGTTTCATCTAAACTATCTACCTCATTAAATGTAACATCTAAATAAGGCATAATAATCATTTGAGCGACTCGTTCATTATTTTCTATTACTTGAACTTTATCTGAATCATTAAATATAGGAACTTTTATTTCTCCTCTATAATCACTATCTATAACACCAGTACAATTTGCTGGTCTTAAATTTCTTTTAGATGCAATTCCACTTCTTGCAAATATTCCTGCAAAGTATCCATCTGGAACTTCTAGTGATATTCCTGTTGAAACCATGTATGTTTCCCATGGATTTATTTCTTTTTTATCTTCATTCAAATAAGCATATAAATCATATCCAGCTGATTTAATAGTTCCTTTAGTAGGAATAATAGCATCATCATGTAATTTTTTTATATTTATTTTCATTTCTATCAACCTCTTAAAATATAAAAAATGATTCACCCAATAAGGGCGAATCATTCGCGGTACCACCTTAATTTATAACTAATAATTTAGTTACCTTAATAGCCTTAATGCGGCCTAAACAATATACTCTACTTTATATTTCAAATATATAACTCCCAAGCTACCTTCAAGACATACCTTTTATTAGCTTTCACCATACGCTAACTCTCTTATCAAAAAGTAGTTATCTTTACTCCTCTTGTTCTTCGTTTTTTCAAAAAATATTATATTAGATAAAGGATTATAAATCAATAGTTTTTAATACTTCTTCACCTTTATATATTTCTATCTTATTATCTACTATTCTAGCTCTAGCATCTATAGTTCCAACTTCTAGTTCACATTCACCTATTAGCTTATTCTTTTCAGATAAATCATATACTTGGTAAATGTATTTTTCATTAATAGCTCCAACGTATTCACCAACTAGTTCTATGAAGTAGTGTTTTGTATTAATATATTCTGATAAGAATTCTATATTCTTAAAGTTGAATATATGGTAATCACCATCTTTAGTTTTTGTAATAATGTATCTATCATTATATTGTACTATTTGAGCACTATATTCTGGAGATATCTTTTTACCATTTTCATCAGTAATAAATGATGTAGTTGGTGATGTAACCATAAAATGATTATCAGCTTCATTATATTGAATATATGTATATTTTGTATCATAAACATTTTCAACATCTTTATCTACTTTTATAAGTCCATATAATCCAGAATCATTTACAACTATATATAAGTTGTTTGCAGGAAGTACTTCTCTATATTTATACTTAATTTCTGTTTTCATTGAATCAAATAAAACTATATTATTTACACCATCATAAATAAACATATATTGATCATTAACTTTTTCTGTACCTTCTAAAATTTGACAATTTTCATAAGTACATTTATATCCATTAATCTCTTTAGTTGTTGTAGGAGGATTAGGTTTAGGTGGTTCTACATAAGGTTCTTCTTCCTCAATAGCACTAACATCATAAAATTTTATAAAATGATTTGATGTACCAAATAAAGCAAATATAGTTGATATAGAAAATAATGCTGTAATTGCAACTAAATATGCTTTTTTCATTCTATTCCTCCTTTTATATTCTTATTAAATACCAGGTTCTTCTTGTTTTTGAACTTGGATATAATCATTATTATTTTCACCATCAGTTATTTTTACAATATAACCGTTAGCTGTTTGTGAAACTTTAAACATTGTTCCTTTTTTATAATCATTTGATGCTTTTATTTTGATTTTTTGTCCCATTACATTTACTCCAGGATTTGTGTATTCATATACTCCAAGAGTATTATCACTTGAAATACCTACATAGTAGTTATTTTCAAGTTTAATAAAGTTATAACTATAGTTATCTACTTTATTAGCATCATGTTTATATAAGAAGTAATTTCCGCCTTGTTTTGATACCATGTAGTTATCATTATAACTCATAATTTTTCCGGCAACGTCTTTAGTTACTTCTTTACCACTATTATCATATAAAACATAAGTTCCACTAGATTTTTTACCTTGATAATATTCACCTATTTTTTCAAGTTCTTGATAATCAAATTTTAGAACAAAATCAACAGATGAATCATTTATTTTAAGTAATCCATATTGATTTTTATTATTCTTAGCAATAATAAATGCACCATTAACATTTTTATTTGTTATAGCTCCATCAGTTAAACCAATTGCTTCAATTTCTGAATATGGACCTGCTTTTTTAGATTGACTTAAATCATATAAATAATATCCTCCACTTGTTACAGAATCTCTAACAAATACGAATCGATTATTTAAAATAGGCATAATTCCTGCTTGAACGTCATATGTCATATCATTATTTGATATAGCAGATGATGTTGCAATAGTACAGTGATCAAAATATCCTGTGGTATTTTTATTTTTGCATGTATATTTACCAATTAAATTAGTTTTAGCATCATCGCTATAAATATACAATATACCACTATAGTAACTTATAAATGGTTGAGCTTTATTTGCTTGTGCTTCTTTAATTGGAAGTATATCTGTTGCTTTTCCCCTTATAATAGTTACATTTTCATCATTAACTTCAACTTCGAAAGCAACTTCAGATGATATAACTTGATTATTAGCATCTAGGATGTATGTTTTATTATAATTAGTTGATGATAAAGGTATTGGTACTTCATTAAATTTAAGACCATCTTTATCGTATACAAGAAGTCCATTATCTAAAAGTGTCATATAGTATGGACCAACTATTTTAATAAATAAGAATTTTTTATTATCTTGTAGGTTAGTACCTTCATAGTTAAATATTTCATATTTATTATCAGTTGATTTAGTTACAACAAAATTATCATTATAATCTACGATTTGATTTTCATGATTTGAACTTACACCGTTTTCAGTTAAATCAGCTAGATGATATTTGCCATCTTTTTTAAGTGAAATATATTTTGATGCCATTTCACTATTAATTAATCCGGCATAATCATATGAAAATGATATTGCTGTTTTAGGTTCTTCAGTAGATAAATCTAAAGCACCATATTTATCATGTTTATCCTTAAGAATAACAAAGTTTTTATTAACTTGAGATTGTTTAACTAGTTTGTATTCATCGATATTACTTTTTGATTTAATACTATATAAAATAATATCATCATTAGTTCCTTTTTTATTATCTACGATAAATACGTAATTACCATCAATAATACTTGATCTTAAAACTAATTTTTCATTTTCTTCATTCAGATAAATATCACCATTAAACTCATCTTCATTACTTTGATATGCTACATAACATTTTTTCTCATCTTTGTTTTTACATTCATATTTACCTATTTCATTTTTGTCAGCATCTTGAAATACTAATGTTCCATTTTTATAAATGTAATTATCTTCTTGAACAATAACATCTGGAGTTTTTTCTTTTTTATTATCGCCTTTTCCAAGGAATATAATTAAAAGTGCAATAATTAAAATCAAAACTGCAGCAGTAATAGAAATAGTTATAATCTTTTTCTTTTTAGAAAGTCCAGTCCACCAAGTTTTTATTTTTGAAACTATTTTTAATTTCTTTTTCTTTTTAGCTGGTTTTTCTTCCTTTTTCTTTTTAGATTTTTTCTCTATTTCTTCTTCTGATAAAACTTCTACAGGACTTGTGAAATCAACTACCTTATTCTTTTCTTTTATTACATTAACTTCTTTTTGTCCTTCATCTTCAATATTAAAGATTACAGTATCGTCTAAAGATTCAATATAATCTGTATTTTCTGTTACTTTATTACCCACGAGCAACCACTCCTATTATCAATACTGATTATATCATATTAGGTAAAATAATATCAATAAAAGATAACGATTTAATTTTAAATTATTATGATATAATCTTATTAGAAAGGTGGAACATGTATGAAAGTAATTTTTAAAATTGCCCCGCTTGATTTAACTGTTGATGTTATTAAAGATTTTTATTATCAAGAAGAACCTACAGTTCATGAATCTAAAAAATATTTATATGAATATTATCATGAATTATATGAAGTAGATAAACTTAATAGTAAAGAAGAAAAGGATAATATGATCTATGATATTGTTAAAAAAGAATATGATAGATTATATAAAGATATAGAAAATCAAGTTGCTCATTTTAGCAAGCTTTGGAGTTCATATAATGATAACTTTATAAGTGCACTTAGTTCATATTTGAATACATCATGGCATCAAAACAAAGATGAAATTATCGGGTATGTAAGTACTGTTCCAATATTTCCAAGATTTGTAGAAGATTTGTCTTTTATGGTTCACCCAAACATATCTGATGAAAAATTAATAGAAACTACAGCTCACGAATCAACTCATTTTCTTTGGTTTAAAAAAATTAGTGAATTAAATAAAAAACCATATAATGAATATACTAGTGAAGAATGGGAATTTAGTGAAATGGTAGTTGATCCAATACTTAATTCAAAAGAGTTAAATGCTGTTCTTCATATAAATGAAAAAGCTTATCCATATTTCTATGAACAAGAATTTAATGGTGAAAAAATAATGGATCACTTAAAAAATATCTTTAATGAAGATATA
>JAILQR010000062.1 GCA_024698845.1 Bacilli bacterium
TAAAATATGCCTATTATTTAATTGTAAATTTTTCATTAAATAATAGTGCATATTTTTTTTATTATGATATAATTATTATGGTAAAAATTATTCAATAACATAGGTAAAGGATTTGGTAGATATGGATAATTCAAGATATAATATAACTAATAAAGAAATTCTTGAAAAAATGGCACAAGAAATTATTGATAAAATGGTAGAAGAAGCTAAAAATGAAGCACTAGAAATAGATGTAACTATTCCTGCAGATATTTTAGCTGCTCAAAAAATGATTGCTAATTCTAGTAATAACAGAACTGTAGAACCTACTAGATTTATCGAACTTAATGATGAAATAAATAAATTATCTTCTTTAAGAGATTCTCTTAAAGATATGACTGTAAAAGAAATTCTTGCTGCTACTAAAGATTTTGAACTAGATGGAAAAAGTAAACTTAAAAAATTTCAGTTAGTTTATGAAATGGAAAAAGCTATTGATTTAAAAATTAATGAGCTTAAAGAAGGGTATAAGACTAAAGAATTCCCTGGAGTTGTAGATTTTGTTAATGGAAGAATAGATTTAGTATCTCAAAAGCTTGCTAATATTGAAAGATTAAGTGAAGAAGACAAAAATAAATATTCTTTAATTTATGATAACTTAAGAGAAATAAGAGATGAAATTAATTCTTATGATAAAGCTGTTAGAGATAAAGAAACTTTAGTATCTTTACTTGATAAAAAAAGAGCTAAACAAGAACCTATTAAATCCGAAACTATTTCTAATATTAAAAAGATAGAAAAATCTCTAAAACAATATTCTAAAAAATTAGAAAAAGAAGAAGCTAAATTAAAAGTAGCTAATACTGAACTTGAAAAAGAATTAATTAGTAATAATATGTTTGGTATTCAAGCCACTATAAGACTTTTAGAAGGCACTTTAAATAAAGCTAATGAAAAATTAGATGCTATAGAACAAGAAATTAAAGATACTGAAGAAAGATTTATTAAAGCTAACGAAAGAGAAATTCCAGAAGAATCTAGATCTGCACACAAATGTTATGAAGATATGTATAAAAGATTTTATACTATTGGAGAAACACTTGCTAAATGTGATGATGAATTTGTAAAGGAATTTGATATTGATTATAACAATGAATGTTTAGGATTTATATCTGAGGCTTATTTACCAGCTCTTGAAAAAGAAGTTAAAGTTAATGATATATTAGCTAAATATGGTATGGCTATAGTACGAAAAGAAGAGCCTAAAAAGAAAGTTGTTGCACTATTTAAGGAGGGCAATAACTTAGAAAATGAAGCTACTATTGATCCAGAATTTGCTAAAAAAATAGAAGGTGAATTTGAAAATAAGCCTGAAGAATTAACAAGTAGTGAAACTATAACTGAAGAAAATGTTATATCTAAAGATGCAGTTATTGATATACCTCAAGGTGGGCTTCATAAAATTAATATCTATAATGTATTAGAATCTAAAAAAGGAAATGTAATAATTGAATTTAAAGATTTTGATGAAAATGAAGAAGTACATTTTGCAGAAGTGGATTATATTTTTGCAACACCACTTGGTATAAGCGTAGATGTTAAGTTAGAAGAATATGGCGAACTTACAACTTTAGATTATGAACAAGCTAAACAAGTAGTTGATAGTTTACCTGATAGAATACCGGTTAAAATAAATGGTGAAATCGACTATAAAGTTTTACAAGATGATAATGAACATGTAATAAGTTCTACACCTGCTGATTTATCTGATGTTGCTAAATCATTATCAGGAGAAGAACAAGTAGTTGAAGAAGAAGTAATTGGTAGAGATTATATCAATGTTGGTGATGATGGAAAAGAATATAACATGCATATTTATAATGCAGACATTACAACAGATGGAAGAACTATTATTTCATACTTCTTAAATGATGATAAAGAACATAGTATTTATGCTGAAGTTATAAACGATAATGGTAGTATATCATTTAAAGAATTAAGTAATCCTAATTTTGAAGCTAAGTATATGACTACTAAAGAAATTAATGAAATTATTAATTCTTTACCTGAATATCCAAATATAAGTTTATCTAAAAATGCAGAAGAAGTAGTAGAACCTGTAGTTGAAGAAGAAGTTACTTCTACTGTTAATGAACAACCAACACAAGTTGAAACTGTTAGTCAAACTGAACAAATTACATCCCAAGAAAGAACAAGAGTTATAAATCCAAATTCTGGAAAATTTGCTTATGTTGATGGTAATTATCAACCTAAATTCTATGGGGTTACTGATAGAACTGATAAAGAAAACAAGGGAATTGAAAATAATTCAGATTCCTTCAAAGAGGCTATGGGAACATCTTCTTCACTAAATTTAGATCATTATGAAGAAGAAAAACAAAGAGTAGCAAATGTTAACGATGATGCAAGAAATAAATTTATTAATACTTTAACTCAAAAATATCGTTTAAATCATGCTAATGCTGTTCAAGTTGCTGACATTTGCTTAAAATACAATGTTATCGGTATTAATGGCTCTAATGGTAGAACTAATGCACTTGCTAATAAAAATTCAATCATGAAAGACATAACAGCACTATTTACTCAAGATAATAATGTTCCTGGTCAACCATTTGATCCGAAACTTGTATCAGTTGATAATTATAGAGCTAACGAAATCTTTGAAAACGTTCTTGAAGAAGTTACTCCAAGTGCAATTAAAGCTAAATTACTAAAAATTGAAAATAGATGGAAATTAGATCCAAACGATAAATACGTTAAAGCTTTAAGAGGATTTAAAAGAGCTTTTGAAGAAAAAGTGTTTGGTTCAGATTTTGATGACTATATGAAGTCTGAAAATGAAACTAGAAGAAGGGGTTAATTATGAAAAAGGGTATGTGTGTTACTTTAGAAGATGGAAAAAATTATGCTCTAATTGATTCTGTTTCTTATGAAGACAAAAAGTATTTTGCTGCTGTTTTAAATGACGATGATACAAGCAATGAACTATTCTTTTTCAAACTAGTTTCAAAAGATGAAGAAGAATATTTGGAACCAGTTAGTGTTGCTACTGACGAGGTTATAGTTAATGCTTTAATTAACCATATGGCAGAAAAATATAAAGAATTGGAATCACAAAAACAAGATTAGACAATATACTGTCTAATCTTTTGTTTTTTTGATTATTTATTTACACATTATGCTTGACTATATAAAATGCTATAGTGTAAAATATATTTAAGAAAAGGAGATGTTATTTTATGATATTAGCTTCAGAATTTTGTGCTAGAAGTACAGACATTTGGCAAATAGTTGGAAAAATTTTATTCGTATTTAAAATCGTAATACCTCTATTAATTATTATCTTTGGTATGATCGATTTAGGAAAGGCAGTTATTTCTTCAGAAGAAAAAGCTATTAAAGAAGCAACTTCTTCAATTATTAGAAGATTAATCGCTGCTGTAGTTATTTTCTTCATCCCAACAATCGTTGGTGCTGTATTCAGCTTAATTGGTGAATTCAACGAAGATCAAAAAGGCGACTATACTATTTGTAAAGACTGTTTAGTTCATCCATATAAAGATGCAACATGTTCATCTTTACATGTAGACTAATTTATAAATAAAATTTATTAATTTAAACAACGATTTTCATCGTTGTTTTTATTTACTTATCTTTTAATTTTTGATAAAATTATGTAATAAGTGTAGGTGTAAATTTCTATGAAGAAAACATATAAATTTTTAGTATTAATTATAGCTTTATTTTTTGGATATATTGTTAATGCAAGTGCAACATCAGTTTGTACTGATACAACTATTAGTAATTTTAATTCAAGCACAACTAATATACCTGCATCAGACCAAAATATATCATGTGGATATGATAATGGAACTTCAGGTAGAGGAAGAAGATATTCCTTTATTGAAATATATCACGCAAGTAGTGCAACTTATGGTGATTCTTATTATGTTTACAAAGTATCAAAAGGTGGAGCTTCTGCAACAACTTACAAAATGATGCTTTGTACTGCTAAGTTTGATGACAATATAGTGACATATACTGAGTATTCTGATGAAGTAGGAAGTATGTTACCATATAGTTCTATGGGTGCTGATACAATGGAAGGCGAGTTCTATCCAAATTATTCCAATGGTGACTATAATGACAATTTTTATTATTTTATATCTGATCATGATACAGAACTTCATCCTGATGGAATGTGTCCTGAATATGCTGGATTTAAAACAAGAACTTTTGATGATGGTACTCAGGATGAAACATTTGTTTATATGTTAGAGGGAGTATCTAGTGATAATAATGGAGATAGTCATATTATTATCAATCAAGATGCTGTAGGTTTTAGTTATGAAGATTACATGACTAGATTAACTGTTACAGACAATCAACATAGTGGTTATGAACACACTGAAGATGGGTATGCTGCTACTACAGATGTTCTTGTTGTTCCGCCAAAAATTAAGGCTACTAAAGTGACTGAACCAGATACAATTTATGAATATTACGAAAGTAATCCGTGTAAAACTGCTGGTGTACTTAAAACTTTAAGGATTGTACGTACTGTAATTGATATTGCTAAAGTTGTTGCACCGTTAATAATTATTATTGTTTCTTCTATTAAATTTGGTAAAGCTGCTGTTGGCGGAGATCAAAATGCATTACAAGATGCATCAAAGTACTTTATTAAAAAAATAATTTTATCTGTAGTTATTTTCCTAGTACCTACTGCAATAAATTTGGTTACTGATTTGGTTTACGAAAGTCCAAACATTAATGATAAATCTGCAAAATTCGGATATTGTGTGACTTGTTTATCTGGAAGTAAAACATCTTGTGATGCATATATAGATGCAATAGAAAATAATCAAAATCCAGAAGAGATTGAAGAAATTATTGATGAAATTGATAATCCTGATTATTCAAATCCTCAATGTGAACTTGCTTCGTATAATGGATTAGCAACATATGCTGAGTCACATTGTTCTGGAAGTGTAAACGGAAATTGCTATCAAGCAATTATTAATGATGCAAATTTAAAATCTGTTTATAAAAGAAAATGTAATTGTAAAGATAATAATTTTAATGGTTTAAATGCGTATGCAGCTAGTATGTGTGAGAGTCAAGATGTTACAATTCGTGAAAATTGTTTAAATTCAGTTAGATCCCAAGCACAATCTGAATATAGAACACGTTGTGAGCAAAATGTTGCAATGTAAAAAATGTTTTAGGAGGTTAAATATGAAAAAGAAATTAATCATAATAATTACAATTTTATCATCAATATTTATGTTTACTACTAAAACAGGTGCTATTACAGCATTATGTAAGTACGAAGCATCAGATGGTTCTAAAGCTTATGTTATTTTGGAAAATTATAAAAAATATTTGTTCTTCGAACATTTTGATTTATTATCTGTTGATGATACTGCTCAATTAGGAGCACTTACACCAATGAGTTCAATCTTCGGAATTGCCACATTAATAAATTATTTTCCAACAATAAATAGTGGTAGTGATGGAATGTCATTATATTTTGATGGAACTTATGATTCTGTTACAGTAGAAAGTTTTATGAGTGATACTTTAGAAACAAAGTTTGATGTTCATTGGGTAAACTCATCTGGTAATCCAGATCCAGTTGTAAAACAAAACTTTAAAAATGGTGACAGATGTCCTGATGTAATGTTTTATGATGGAGATAGTGCTTTAACTATAGAAAGTGCTGAAATCTCATTTGCTAACGCACAAACAAGTGAAATGAGTGATGCTGCATGGGCAAATAATAAAGTTTATACTAAACAAGTTGACTTAGTTACAGATAATTATAAATCTGATAGTACTATTAGTATGTTAAGAAATATTAATAATGCTCTTGATGGTAATGGCTGTGGTTCACCACTAAGCGGAAGTCAAGAATCTATGGATAACGCTATTGCTTATTTATCACTTAATGTTGCTTATGGAGATTTAACTGGTTCTGAAAAACATTTCTTAGCAAAAGCTATTAATTATGGATCTTCTCCAAATTCTTCTGATAGTTTAGGTTATAGTTATAGAGAATTAGCTCAAAAGATAGAAAATAATCCAAATGCTGATACAACTGTATCAAATGCTTGTGGTGTTGATGCGACTGGTTTAAGACAAGCGGCTAAAATTTATAATCATGCTTATGAAGTTACAAGTGATTTTGGAGCAGATGATGTTCAAGATTGTGAAGGAGTAATTGGTGATCCTAATGAAGAAGGAACATTTGCTTACTATCTTCAAATTATGTTAGATTTTGTTCAATATGGTGGAGTTGCACTTGTAATAGTTTTAACTACTGTTGAACTTATTAAAGCTGTTGCTTCAAGCGATAAAGATGAAGTTAATAAAGTAATGAGTAAAACATTAACAAGAGTTATTGCTATGATATTACTATTTATTGTACCAATACTTGTTAATTTAATGCTTAATATATTCCATATTTATGGAAATTGTGGAATTAAATAGAAAGGAGAGTGTAATATGCTTTTTGGAGTTAACATTTTTAGTTTCGATGCTGTTGATTCATTCTATAAAATATGTATGGCAATAGACATGGTTATCTATAAATTAATCGGAAGCATGTTTAGAATATTTACAATATTATCAGAAGCTAGATTATTTAGTTCTGAAGTTATTGGTCAATTTTCTAGAAGAATATACTTAATAGTTAGTATAGTAATGATATTTGCTTTAGCTTATTCATTCTTATCAGTTATTATTAATCCTGAAAAACTAACTAAAGGTGATAGCTCTCCTGGAAAAATGGTTAGAAATATTGTTATTTCAATCGTATTAGTAATTTTAGTACCTACTGCATTTGATTATGCGTATGGATTTCAAAATAGTATTGTAAAATCAAACGTTATAGGAAAGTTAGTTCTAGGTTCAACTTCAAAAGTTGATATGGCCAATATGAGTGGTGAGTTTACCACAACATTATTTGAAGGATCTTATTATCTAACACAAGATTATTCAGAAGTAGAAGATTTAGATGAAGAAAATGATGCAGATGAAGCATTCATGGCATATAAATATGCTGAAATAGCTTCTAAAGCTGATAATAATATATATGCTTTCTCTGAAACATTATCTTACGTTAAAACTGGTCAAATAGAATATAATTTCTTTATATGTTTAATAATAGGTATCTTTACATTATATGTATTAGTTACATTTGTATTTGATATTGCAACAAGAGCAGTTAAGCTAGCATTCTTACAATTATTTGCTCCTGTACCAGCACTATTATATATGGTACCTGGTAAATCCAAGATACTTACTACTTGGTTTAAAGAAGTATTATCTTCATTCTTTGAAGTATTTGTAAGAATAGCAATCTTATTCTTCTGTGTATATGTAATATCAATTCTTGATAGAGACATAAATAGAATATTAGGATTTACTAGTGTAGATGGTTTCATGGTAAGAAACTTATGTAGATTATTAATTATTTTAGGTATTTTAATATTTGTTAAACAAGCACCACAATTGATTTGCGATATCTTAGGAATTAAGAGTTCTGGTGGATTACTAAGTCTTAAGAAGAGACTTGATGATGTTAAAGATGGATTTAAAACAATTAGTTCACCTGTTACAAAACCAATTGATAAAATTGGTGGAGCAGCTTTAGGTGTGAAATTTGCTAGGGATGCTTATAACACAGGAATTCGAAGTGGAGTTAAAGGTTCTAAAGTTAAATCTGGACTTGCAACTTTCCATGGTTTAAGAAATGGATTTAATAATGGTATAAGAAATGCTGGTACAGCATATGACTATGAAATGGAAAACCAAAGATCTTATGCTTTAAATTCTGGTAAGTCTGAATTTGAACAAATTAAAGCATCTATTTATGACTCATTACGTGATAATGTTGGTCGTGGTACAAGATACGATGATGAAATCAAAGCTGCAGAAATTGAAAGAGATATTTTAAATAGACCTCTTGATTCTACAATAAAAAATATTGAAACAGCTACTGGTGATTTAATTACTAGAACTGATAACGGACATAAAGCAACAATGACATCTAATGATGAAGCAAGCAAGAAATTCTCTGATATGAAAGATCAAGCAGCAAAAGATACTGATAAAGCTGATTCAATTTTCACAATGGATGGAGCTCATATTATTGGTAATAGGGTAACAAAACTTAATGATGATATAGCTAAAGCTAGACAAAAGAATGATATAGTAAAAGCTAATGCTTTACAACGCGAATTAGATTCTATAACAGATCAAACTGGTCAAATTCAACAATATTTAACTCAAAATGTAAATAATAAAAACTTTAATAAAGCAGGTTTAGCTGCACTTGAAGATCAACTTGATGATTCTGGTTTGGATGGACAAAGTATTGCTGTTATTAAATCAATGTTTTCTGGTGCAAAATCTCAAATGGAAAAAGATTATGTTAATAATGTAAATTCTTGGTCAACCGATTTCAAACTTAAGATGGAAGATTATTTAACATATGTTGCAAACAATAAAAACATTGGTAAATATACTGAATATGATGGAACAAAATATGTACAACGTGATGGTGGAAGTCAGGATTTCCAAAAACTTATTAATCACATTCAAAATAACGATATAAAAGATATGATGAGTGCTAATAGTAGCAGCAAGATTGATGCAGATGATTTATTCAAATTTGGTGGTGGAATCAAAGAAACTAAGTACCATGATCAATCTGAGTATAATAGAGAACTTAGTGAAAAAGTTATAGTTAAAGATGAAAATGGTAAAGTATTATTTAATGATAAAACTGCATATGAGTTAAAACAAATTAAAGAACAAGCTCAAACACAAAAAGAAGCTAATAACAAGAAAGTTGAAAGACTTATTGAATCTCGTAAGTCTGAGGCTGAAGCTAATAAGATACGTCGTGGGCACTCTGCAAAAAGACGTGGCGACGGGAAATAGAATCTAAAGGAGGAATAAAAAGTGGAAGACAATTATTTAATACCTGCGAACTCTAAAAAATCTATACTTATTTTAGGGTTCTTCACTTCTTTAGATTTAGCCATATTTCTAATAGGAGTAGGTTTTTCATTAATATTACTTATGATGGTTGATACGTCTAGTTTACCCGCTATGATAATGATTATTACCCCTGCATTATTATCAGCGTTTCTGGTTATGCCAGTACCGTATTATCATAATATATTACAATTAATTAGAAATATAGTTAATTTCCTTTTAGGAAGAAGAAGATATTATTGGAAAGGTTGGTGTGTTACTAGTGAAGAATAATAATGTTAATTCAAAATATTCTGAAGATTGGTTACCTGTTAAACAAATAATTAATGGTCAAATTCAAACTGAAGATGGCTATTATGTTACAGGTGTTAAAGTAATGCCAAAGAATATATTTATGATGGAAAAGTCACAACAACAATCTACAATTTATAATCTAAGAAATTTCTATAATATGTTAGATTATGAATTCTGGATTTTAATTGCTGATAGACCTGTTGATATAAATGTATACTTAGCAAATTTACAACTTCTATATAATAAAACACCAAATGGAGCTACAAGAAAGTTAATAATGCAAGATATCAATAAAGCAAATAGCTTTATGAGTTCTGAATATAATGTTGTTGATACTGAGTATTTCATACTATTTAAAGAAAAGAAACAAGAACTACTTCAAAAGAAACTACATGGTTTAATAAGTGGTCTTGCAGGATGTGGACTTAATAGTGTTCAAGTATCAAATGATGATTTAAGAATGTTACTAGATAACTTCTTAAATGGGGGAAATACTACTACGTTTGGGACGGTGATGGCATAATGGCACTTAAATCTGAAATAGCTCCAAAAGGAATGAGTTTTAATGCAACAGAATTTATGATTAGTGGTAAATATTCTACAATCTTAACTGTTGTGTCATTTCCAAAACAAGTTGGTATAGGTTATTTATCTGATATTACATCAATTTCTGGTGTAAAAGCAGTTATTAAACATATACCAATACCTTTTTCATCAATGCAAAAGATGATAAATAAAGAGATTGCTGATTTAAAGGTTAGATATCAAAATGAAAAAGATAACACAATGCAAGAACGTTATCGACTAGATATAGAATCTCTACAAGCATTCGTATCAATGCTAGCAGCAACTCAATCTAAGATCTTTGATTTTCAATTACATTTAATGATTACTGCAGATAATAAAGAAGATCTTGAAATGAAAAAAATGCAAGTAAGAGGATATCTTGATGCGATGGGAATGAGAGCAGTTGCTTTAATGTTTGAACAAGAAAAAGTTCTAAAATCAATCATTCCAGTATTCCCTAAACAAGATGTAGAAGATAGAATTGGAACACCAATTCCATCTCCAACAGTTGCAGCAATGTATCCATTTATATTTGATAGTATTAAGGATCCAGGAGAATCTTGTTTATTTGGTATAGACTTCTCTGGTGGTGTTGTATTATTTAACCAATTCTTATATCAAATTAAAAAAGAACATAATAGAAACAACGCAAACATGATTATGCTTGGTACTTCTGGTTCAGGTAAATCAACAGCAGCTAAAGTTCTTCTTAGAACTCACTTAAGAAATGAATGCAAAATTGTTTGTATCGATCCTGAAGGTGAACTTGAAGAAATGTCTAAAAACTTTGGCGGAGACTTTATTAGTTTAGGTAAAGGTGGACAATTTGGTCTAATCAATCCCCTTGAAGTTGTAGTTGATGCTGATGAAGAAGATATAGCAGCAGGACTTGGATATACAATTCTAACAAGAAATATCCAAGAGTTAAAAGCATTCATGAAGTATTATTCTCCTTCAATTGAAGAAGATGTACTTGGAATGTTTAGTGAAGTTGTTCAAGATACATATAAAAGATACAAAATAGATTTCGACTCTGATTTTACTCAATTTAAATCAGAAGATTATCCAACATTTGATGACGTTTACGCAACTATTAAAGGTAGACTTTTATCAATGAATGATCAAACTCACGAAAGAGATGTAATGGAAAGACTTGAACTTAAAATAAGACCATTAGTCAAAGAATTAAGGTATTATTTTACAGGTCATACATCACTTAATATTGAAAGTGATTTCATCATATTCAATATTAGAGAAATAATTAATAGTGATGAAAATATTAAAAATGCATTATTCTTCAACGTACTTAAGTATGCATGGGGATTATGCTTAGAAAAAGATATTAACACTATATTATATGTTGATGAAGCACATGTTCTATTATCTAGTCATAATGAACTTGGTGCTGAATTCTTAGCACAAATTCAAAGACGTAGTCGTAAGTATAATACTGGTACTATTATAATTACACAACAACCAACAGACTTTGCTGCACCTAACATGATAATGCATGGTAAAGCAATATTCGATAATGCTTCGTATTATTTAGTAATGGGCTTAAAGAAACAAGCTATTGAAGACTTAGCTCAGTTAATAGATCTTAATGAAAACGAAAAAGAGGGTATTAAGTTCTATAATCAAGGTGAAGGATTATTCGTTTGTGGTTCTAGACGTATGAGAATAAGTGTTATTGCAACACAAGAAGAACTTGATTCATTTGGATCTGGTGGGGGACTATAAAAAAATATAAATTATTAATCATGGAATATATTGAAAAATATATATTCCATGATTTTATAGTTTAAAAATGGAAGTAGGTGATATACATGGATGCTAGACAAAAAGAAGAGAACTTTCAAACTGTCGTTAAAATGGCACAAGATAGAATTCTTGACTTCTTAGATGAGTTTGGCGACTCTGATACTAAGAAAAAAGCATTAAAAGTATTTAAAGAGTATCCTGTTGTATTATCTGAAACTCATAAAGATAAAAGTTATGTAACTGGTAAAACTTCGCAAGCAGGTGGAGAAGCTAGTTATGAAGGAATAACTATTTCAACTGATGAGTATGATGGATCTACTTCTAATTCATTTCATCAATTAGATGATGTTATGGGAACTATAATTCATGAATATGTTCATGAATTTAGACGTGATAATAAAAATAAATATGGTGGTGGATTTGAAGAATCTGCTGCAAATATTTTTTCAGAAATGTGCATTAATTATGCTAATGGTAAGGAATTAGGATCTGCTGCAGATTTATTTGAAAATAAAACAAGTTATGAATATAGATATAGTGAAGATGAAGTACGTGGTATTTTATATTTACTAAAAAAACATAACTTAGATAAACAATTATTATCTCAATATGCATTTGGTAATGATGAACAATTTTTAGATAAATGTGTTGAAGTTTTAGGAGATAAATTTACAGATTATTTTAAAGAAGCTAATGAAACTCAAACTAACAATGTATATCAATCTAATACTCATGAAAAATTAAATGAAGTATTTAAAGATTATGTTTCACATAATCAAGAAAGTTATGAAGATTATTGGTCTTCAAGTAGAAATGCAACAACTGATTTATATAGACCTGCAAGTTCTGTATTAAGTCAAAGTATTACTGAAGTTGGACCATCTGCACTTCGTGAAAATGAAAGAAATTTATTTAGATTTTTTAATTCTGAGTACAATGTTGTTAGAAGAAATGAAGATGAAGCTTCTCAATCTTTACTAGAGAGAATAAGACAAAATGTTACTTCAAGATTTTCTCTTGAAGGTAAAACAACTGAACAAATTTATGATACTTTAGTTGATATTAGTTCTGATTATATTCAACTTAGAAGAAATACTGATGCACAATCAAGAATGTATGTTAGTGAAATTGAAAGAATGGTTCCTAACATTAATGAAATATCTACTAACTTAAGAGTATCAAGAGTTGCTGGTGTTGGTTCAACATTCTTAACTGGAATTACTCCAGCAGAAATAAATTATAATACTATTGCTAATAGATTAAGTGCTGCAACTGTTAACTTACCAGGTTCCATTCATACAAGTTCTAATGTTGTTAGACCTACAGCTGTTGAAAATAGAAATTCTTATAGTTCTGTTAATCATGATACCATAACTGCAAATATTTCTAGTACTGAAGAAGTTAGTTCTGTTGATACTATTAGAACTGGTACTGTAAATGTTAGTGGTATAACATCTGGAGTTGTATCAAGTACTGCAGTAGCAGGTGGAACTAAAGTAGCCTCTCAAAATGTTGCTCAAGGTGTTACTACAAAGCAAGCAGGAATTGTTTCTGATGGTTCAACTGGTACTCAAACTTCTGAAGGAGTTCAAGAAGGTGCTGGTCGACAAGGTGAAGAAGAGTACCTTGGTGATGATCAACAACCAGAAACTTTAGAAGATCAAGGTAATGAAAACTTATCAACTGAAGATGAACAAGCTGTACAACAAGATGATCAAAATGTTGATGAAAACGAAGAGCAAGTTGAAGAGAGCTCTAATGAGGATACAGAAGACTCACAAGAATCATCTTCCGAGGATAAACAAGAAAACAAAGAAAAAACTTCTGGTGATAAGGATAAAGAAAATAGTTCTGAAGACGATAATGATAATCAACAAAATCCTAATAATCAAAACAGAAGAGGAAGAAAACAAAACGAAAATAATGGACAAGAAAGTCCAAACAATTATCGTAAGAATAATAATTTTAATCAAAGACAAAATGCAGCGAATGCTGCAGATAAAGCTAAAGAAACTGCTGAAAAGGGTGCAGATGCTGCAAAAAAAGCAGACCAAGCTAAAAAAGCTGCTGATTCTGCAAAGAAAGTGGTAGATTCTGCAAAAAAAGCTAAAGATGCAACTAAAGCTGCAGCTAAAAATACTGGTAAAGATTTAAAATCTAAATTATTAATGCTATTTAAGGCACATCCCGTTGCATTCTTAATAGCAATAGCAGTAATTTTAATTCTTGTTGCGATTATCATAGTAATAATTACAATGCAACTTGATTCTGAACTTAGTCAATCAGGTGGAATACAGGAAGGATCTTATGGTATGTACTCTGGTGCATATTCTAATAATCAATGTATGCCTGTATCTATTAGACAAACTCAATTATCAAGACAAGAATTTATAGATAAAGTAAACGCATATGGAAATACTACATCTGAATATGCTGTACTTAAAAGAAACGCCGGTCATATATATGATGTATCGGTTGCTAATAACTTTAATCCAGAACTGGTTATTGTAAGAGCAATTAATGAAGGTTTTGACCCAGGAACTTCAAGTAATAACTATTGGGGTCTTGGATGTTGTAATACATGTACTTCATGTAATAGTTACTCAACATTTGACGAAGGTATGTTAGCATTTTTTGAATATTTCAACAGATTATCGTTAGGTGAAGATTCTATTTATAATGTATTTAGTACTTATGCATATATTGGATCATATTGGTATACTTATTATTGCCATCCAAATGATGCAAGTAGACCTTGTTCTGATGTAGGAGGATGTTACTATCAGCCATACATTTCGCAATTTATGTCTTCATCTAGAGCAAGTGAGACTGCAAATATCTGTGCAAGTTCATCATGTATGGTTGGTTCATCAGTAGGATGTACTGCAACAGTTGATGAAGATCAACAGGCATATACTAAATGGCAAGTTGATGATAATATTGTATCTACTAGAAAAGCAGTATTCGGGCTTGATGCAGATACTTGTGATCCTAGAAGTGGTAGATTTAAGGGAGCTCTTGCTAGTAATGTAGATTTTGGTGTTGAAGTTGTTAACTATGCTATAGAAACATTCGATAGTTACTCTTATAGTCAACCATATAGACAATCAGAAGGTTATGTTGATTGTTCCTCTATGGTATCAAGAACATATGCTCATTTTGGTATAACACTTTATGACCCAGGATATTATGATGATACCGGTGGAGAGTATAGATGGTGTGAAGCACATGGAAAACTTATTAGTGAAGAAGAACTTATTCCTGGAGACTTAATTTTCTGGACAGATGGAAATAGAGATCACTATGGTGGAACTCATCACGTTGCATTATATGTTGGTGTAATAGACGGAGTTAAAAAACAATTTGCTGCACATACAGATAGATATGATCAACCTGATCAAGTAAGTGTTTCAAACTATAATAGTAATGGTGATTTATTCTGTAGACCAAGTATAGGGGAGAGTGTGAATACATGAGACTTAGAATAAGTGATATTTTAATAGGTATAGTTTTAACTGTTGGTCTTGTTCTTTTAGTCATATTAGCTGTAAATAATAATAATGACAAAAAAGAACAAGAATCTGCTAATAAAAATAAAAATAATCCTGGAGTTAATTCTACAACTCCTACAACAAGTATTTCTTATGATGATTATATTGTTATAGATAAATATTTATTTGGAACATCTAAAAGTGGTAGTATGGTACCAATTGAGCAAAGTAGAGTTAATGATATAAAAGAATTATTTAAAATTTATATTAACTATGATCATTTTAAAGATGGTTATCTAAAATATATTACGTCTTTTAATATTTTAGATGAATCAAAAACAGTTAATACTTATGAAGGAAAGCTATGTGCTAATACATCGGGTATTAATGTTGATTATATTAAGTATGAATTATCAACAGAAATTAATTCTGATGATAAAGATATATTAAGTAGAGAATTTAAAATTAACTCAGTTAATAACATTAAGTTATTTCAAAAAGCAGTTGGTGATTTTGACCAAAATGGTATAGATGATGAAATCGTTGTTTTAACTAATGCTGTTAGTAGTCAAGATAGTGATGATTTTTCTAATTCATATAATGTAGCTTATTTAATTCTTAATGACAAATTAATTAAATTACATTTACAAAAGTATGAGGATTTTGAA
>JAILQR010000068.1 GCA_024698845.1 Bacilli bacterium
TATTGTAAATATAACAATGAACTCTATAAGTATTTTCTTCATATAAATCCTTTAAGTGTTATAATAAGTAAGGTGATTAATTTGTTTAAGAAATTATATTCAAGTATAAAAAAATATATAATAGATAATCATAATTTTTTATTATTTCTTGTTTTATTTACTATAGTACTTAATATTAGAGTTCCGTATGTTATAAAAAGACCTGGTGGAATTATATCTTTAGATAATAGAATTGAAGTTAATGGTAAAAATATTAAAAATAATTATTATACTTCCTATGTGAGTATGAATGATGGAACTGTTCTATCATTTATTATGGGAAAGATAATGCCTAAGTGGGAAGTAGTTAAAGAAAAAGAATATGTTCCAAGTAATGTGTCTTATGAAGAGTTAGCAAAGATAGAAAAGTTTATGATGTATGAGTCAAATAATACAGCTATTAAAACTGTGTATGATAAACTTGGTATAGATTATAAACTTGATAATAAAGGATTATATGTTTATTATTCTCATAAAGATTATGATAATAATTTACAAGTTGGAGATAGAATAAAAACTTGTAATGGTACAGATATAAAATATTTTGATGAACTAAAAAAATGCATTTATGAATCAAAAAATGATTATGTTACTTTAAAAATTATTCGAGATGATAAAGAAGAAATAGTTAAGTCATATATTAAAGATGTTAATAATAATAAGTTAATAGGTGTTAATATTTATCAAGATTATAAACTGGATTCAGATGAAAAAGTTGAAATAAAAACACTTAAAAGAGAATATGGATCAAGTGGTGGTTTAATGACTACACTTGCTATATATGATGCTTTATCAGAAGATGATTTATCAAGAGGAAGAAAAATAAGTGGAACAGGTACAATTGAATTTGATGGTTCGGTTGGTGAAATAGATGGTATTAAATATAAAATTCTTGGAGCTGATAAAAAGAATGTAGATATATTCTTTGTTCCAAAAGATAATTATAAAGAAGCTTTAAAATATAAAAAGAAATATAATTTAAAAATAAAATTAGTTAAAGTTGAAACACTAGATGATGCTATTAATTATTTAAAAAAGAAATAAGATAGTTGTTTGATAAAAGTATAATAATATAGTATACTTTTATATAGTGAGATAGGAGTATAAATATGAAAAAAAGAATTATATCTGCAATTGTTGCACTTGCAATTGTAACACCACTTATTATTCTTGGTGGTAATTATTTTGCTTTCTTAGCTGGAGCTTTAAGTGTACTTGCTTATAAGGAATTATTAGATTTAAAAGAAAATGCTGAAGAAATACCTAATATAGTTAAGGGGCTTGGCCTTGTTTCGCTTGTTACTTTAATATTCTCTGAGTTTGATTCTCAATTCGCACTTTTTGGTATATCTTATAGAATACTTGCAATATCTTTACTTGCGTTACTTATTCCGACACTTTTCTATAAAGATAACAAGTATACTACTAGAGAAGCATTTTATATTGTAGGTATTGTGTTATTTTTAAGTATAGTATTTAATAACTTTATACTTATTAGAAATGAATCTGTACATAAATTAGTTTATTTAATTTTAATTTGTTCTTGTACAGATGCATTTGCTATGTTTACTGGAATGCTTATTGGTAAACATAAGATTACACCTAATATAAGTCCTAAAAAGACTGTTGAAGGTTGTATTGGTGGATCTATAATTGGTAGTTGTATCCCAATTATTTATTATGTATATTTTATTAGTGGTTTTACTTGGAAGTTACTTTTAATAACAGTGCTTTTATCTGTAATAGATCAATTTGGTGATTTATTCTTTAGTAAAATTAAGAGAGAAAATAAGATCAAAGACTTTTCTAATATTATGCCAGGACATGGTGGTATATTAGATAGACTTGATAGTTTATGTTTTGTAGTAATAACTTATATTATATTTATTTCATATATTTAAGGAGGCATATATTTTGACAATATTATCTATATTAGCATTTATATTAATACTAGGGATAATAGTTCTTGTTCATGAATTTGGTCATTTTATATGGGCTAAAAAATTTGGTGTACATATATATGAATTTTCTATAGGTATGGGACCTGCTATATTTACTAAAAAGGGTAAAGATGGAATTAAATATTCTTTTAGAGCTCTTCCAATTGGTGGATATGTTCAAATGGCTGGCGAAGTTTATGAGGATGATGATAAAATACCTAAAGAAAAACTTATGTGTAATCGTCCATGGTATCAAAGAATAATAATTATTATTGCTGGAGTAGTTAATAACTTTATATTAGCATTAGTACTATTATTTGTTTATGCTCTTATTTGGGGAGCAACAACAAATAAACCTGTAATTCACAGTGTTCAAAAAGATTATCCTATGTATAGTGCAGGTATAAAGAAAAATGATACTATTATATCTATTAATGGTAAGAAAACTAGAACATGGGATAAAGCACAAATATTATTTGCTTTAAAATCAAAAAATAATACTTATAATATTAAAATTAAACATACAAATGGTAAGGTAGAATCATATAAGATTAAACCTAAAAAAGAGTATGATAAAGAAATAAAATCTGATAGATATGTATTTGGATTTACAGTTAAACAAGATGTTAATAAAGGTTTTATAGCATCAGTTAAATTTGCATTTGCTAAGTTTGTTAGTGTTATTGAAACTATGTGGCTTACTGTAATAAGTTTATTTACTGGAAGTTTATCTGTTAAGAATTTATCAGGACCTGTTGGAGTATATCAAGTTGTTAACTCTGGTTTAGTTGCTGGTATATCTTATTTAAGATATATAACTGCATTCTTAAGTATAAATGTAGGATTTATTAATATCTTACCATTCCCTGCATTTGATGGTGGTAGAGCATTCTTTATGATAATAGAGAAGATTAGAAGAAAACATATAAATAGTAAAATAGAAAATACTTTTCATACAATTGGATTTGTACTTTTACTTATATAATCGGAAGAGCACACGTCTGAACTCCAGTCATGTATTCTC
>JAILQR010000104.1 GCA_024698845.1 Bacilli bacterium
AACGAAGAATCCAAATATTAATGACATAATAATTATTGCTACTGTTTTAGTTATAAAACTATACATAACTTCAAGACCGTATTTAATTTTAACTTCGTTATAGTGATCCAGTTCATTATGCTTTGAAATAAACATAAATCCTTTATTGACTATAGCTTCTCTCATTGCTACCACCAACTGCAAAATATCACTTAAGTACAGTGAAATTTCGTTAGTTGATTTAATGGTTTTGTTGAAAGATTTAAATTATATTTGTGACAAAAAAGAAGGCTAATTTATATCATTTGAGACATAAAACTTTAACATTCAAACAAAGTCAAACTAACAAACAAAAATATTTGTTATATTAAAAAGGTCTTACGCAAAAAAGGTAATAATTTGTCGACAACCATTTATTGTTTGCAAAAGGCTTAGTGTGATAGTGTAGTTTTATGGGAAGAGGTGAAAATATGAGAGGTAAGGTTAAGTGGTTTAATAATGAGAAAGGTTACGGTTTTATTGAAAACGGCGATCTTGAAGATATATTCGTTCATTATTCTGCTATAATAAAGGACGGATATAAAACACTAAAAGAAAACTCAATAGTAACATTTAAACTTATCGAAACATCAAAAGGACTACAAGCTGTTGATGTTATCGAAGAACAATTAACTACAAATATGTAGTTTTTTTCTTTATTTTGTGATATATTTTAAATGGAAGGTGAATTTATGCAAATAAATGTACGTGGAGATAAAGTTACTGTTACTCCAGCAATAAAAAAATATATAGAAGATAAAATAGGGAAATTAGATAAATACTTTGAAAATCCTGAAGAAATTAAAGCATCAGTTATTATCAAAGTAAAAAATAAAGAACAATCAATTGAAGTTACAGTTCCAACTTCTAAGTTCACATTAAGAGCTGAGGAAATTCATGCTGATTTATATGCTGCAATTGATTTAGTTATCGACAAACTTGAAAGACAAGTTAGAAAAAACAAAACTAAAATATCTGAAAGATATAAAAATTCTGCATTATTCGAAATGGTACTTGATAACATTGAAGAAGGTGAAGAAGAAGAACTTCAAATTGTTAAGAGAAAAGACATTGAAATGAAACCAATGGACGAAGAAGAAGCTATACTTCAAATGGATTTAATTAACCACGATTTCTTTGTATTTAAAAATACTGACGAAGAATGTGTATCAGTTATTTACAAAAGAAAAGATGGTAAATACGGAATAATTAATGTTAAATAATTATAGTATTTAACATGGGGATGAATATGTGAGATATCATAAAAATTAAATATAATTCGTTATTTTAAAAATATGGTCTTACATTTTCAAAATAATAGTTAAAAAAAGCCATAATTCATGGCTTTTTTCTATTAATTTGTTTTGAAACTATTGACAATCATGATATAATTATAGACGAGGTGCTTTATGGGAATATTAAGAAGACTTATAGATACAGAGTATAAAGAATTAAAAAAATTTACTGCACTATCTGAAAAGATTATAGCTCTAGATGAAGATATGCAAAAACTATCTGATGAAGAGTTACAAGCAAAAACAGATGAGTTCAAAAAAAGATTAGAAAATGGTGAAACATTAGATGATTTAATCGTCGAAGCATTTGCAGTAGTTCGTGAAGCAGCAAGCCGTATCATTGGTGAAAAACCATTCCAAGTTCAAATTATTGGTGGTTTAGCATTACACTTTGGTAACATTGCTGAAATGAAAACTGGTGAAGGTAAAACATTAACTGCTACGATGCCTACATATTTAAATGCTTTAACAGGTAAAGGAGTACATGTAGTAACAGCAAATGAATTCCTTGCTCAACGTGACTCAGAATGGATGGGTGCAATTTATAAATTCCTAGGATTAACTGTTGGTTTAAATACTAGAGAATTATCTGAAAAAGAAAAACAAGAAATGTATGCTTGTGATGTTCTTTATTCAACAAATAACGAAATAGGTTTCGACTACTTAAGAGATAACATGGTAGTTAAAGCAGAAGACAGAGTTCAAAGACCGCTTAACTATTGTATTGTCGATGAAGTTGACTCAATTTTAATCGATGAAGCTAGAACTCCATTAATTATTTCTGGAGGTCAAGCAAATTCAAGCAACATGTATATTGATGCAGATAGAGTTGCTAAGAAATTAAAAAACGAAGAAGATTATACAATTGATGAAAAAACTAAATCAGTATCACTTACTGAAGAAGGATCAAAAAAAGTAGAATCTTTAATTCATGTTAAAAACTTATATGATTTAGATAATGCCGCATTTGTACATCATTTAAATCAAGCTTTAAAAGCAAACTATGCATTTAAAATAGATGTTGATTATGTAATTGAAAACGGAGAAGTAATTATTGTAGACCAATTTACTGGACGTTTAATGCATGGTCGTCAATTTAGTGAAGGTCTTCATCAAGCTTTAGAAGCTAAAGAAGGTGTTCAAATTAATGTTGAAACTAAGACTATGGCTACTATTACATTCCAAAACTTATTCAGAATGTATAATAAATTATCTGGTATGACAGGTACTGCTAAAACTGAAGAAGAAGAATTTAGAGCAATTTATAACATGTATGTTATTCAAATTCCAACTAATAAACCAGTTGTAAGAATTGATGAACCAGATTTAGTATATTCAAATATCGCTGGTAAATATAAATCAATTGTTAATGCAGTAAAACATATTCATGAAACAGGTCAACCAATACTAATTGGTACTATTTCAGTAGAAGTAAATGAATACTTAAGTTCACTATTAAATAAAGCTGGACTAAAACATGAAATATTAAATGCTAAGAATCATGCAAGAGAAGCTGAAATCATTGCTAAAGCTGGCGAAAAAGGTGCTATCACACTTGCAACCAACATGGCAGGTCGTGGTACAGACATTAAATTAGGTGAAGGTGTTAAAGAACTTGGTGGTTTATACGTAATTGGTACTGAAAGACATGAATCAAGACGTATCGATAACCAATTACGTGGACGTGCTGGTCGTCAAGGAGACCCAGGACATTCTCAATTCTTTGTTTCATTTGAAG
This sequence comes from Bacilli bacterium, assembly GCA_024698845.1. Taxonomy (GTDB): domain Bacteria; phylum Bacillota_I; class Bacilli_A; order RF39; family UBA660; genus RUG13160. The sequence goes on from JAILQR010000104.1 coordinate 3,052, forward strand.
ATGATCTTATGAGAAGATTTGGTACTGATTCAATTAAGAGATTACTTGAATCTGTAGGTGTTAAAGGAGATCAATCAATTAAATCTAAAGCACTTACAAGAAGTATCGAAACAGCTCAAAAGAAAGTTGAAGGAAACAACTATGATATAAGAAAATCACTTCTTGATTATGATAATGTTATGAATGAACAAAGAGAAATAATCTATGCTCGTCGTAATGAAATATTAGATCAAGAAAGTATTCATGATAGAATTATTGAATCTTTCAAAAACACTATCGATGTATTAGTAAATAATCATATTGAACCAGAAGGATATTTAACAGAAGACGACAAATCTGAAATCGTTGAATATGTTAATACAAACTTTATTAAATCTGGTAAAGCAATTAAAACTGAAAAGATTGCTTCAATGAAAGAAGAAGAAATCATTGATTTCTTATCTAATGAAGTAATAAGTGATTATGAACAAAAAATGAAAGGTAACGAATTTATTAATGAATTCGAAAAAGCCATTACCTTAAGAGTTATTGATGACTTATGGGTTGAACACATGAGTACAATGGAACACTTAAAAGAAGGTATTGGACTTCGCGGTTATGGACAAGTTAACCCAGTTCAAGCATACACAATGGAAGGTTTCGAAATTTTTGATGAATTCTTAAACAGAATTGATAGTAATGTTGCAATTTTACTTCTTAAAGCTGAAGTAAGACAAAACATTGAGAGAAAGCAAACTCTTGAAGGAAATGCTAATGACGGAAAAGAAAAAGTTAAAAAAGCTCCTAAAAGAGTAAACAAAGTTGGTAGAAACGACCTTTGTCCATGTGGCTCAGGGAAAAAATACAAACAATGCTGTGGTAAGTAGTAGGAAATATAAGGGTTTGCGAGGATTTTGTCCACGTAAAAATTGACCGAAAATTGCCATTTGTCCACATTTTGTCCACGTAAATTTAAAATTGTG
>JAILQR010000009.1 GCA_024698845.1 Bacilli bacterium
CTATTTTTTTATCTTTACTTATTAATATATCTTTTTTTATTGTATTAAAACCATAATTTAGTAGTTTAAGAGTATCTTCAGTTCTTTTTTCAATTGAATCTTCCCCCATTACTACACTAATTAATCTTATGTTATTTTTCATTGCTGTTGCTGTTAAACAATAACCAGCATTCTCAGTATATCCTGTTTTAAGTCCATCCATACCGGGATATAACTTTACTAATTTATTTGTGTTAACAAGCCATATAGATGAATTATCTTTTTTCTTAAAATAGTCTTCATATCTACTTGTATATTTAAGTATATCTTTATGATTTAATAACTCTCTTGCCATAATAGACATGTCATAAGCTGTTGAATAATGATTTTCATCATCAAGTCCATGTGGATTTACAAAATTTGTATTTTTTAATTTTAACTTTAAAGCTTTTTTATTCATTTCTTCAACAAACTTTTCTTTACTTCCTGATACTTTTTCAGCTAGGGCTACAACAGCATCATTTGCAGATGATATAGCAACGCCTTTTAAAAGTTCTTCAACTTTGTATGTTTCACCTTCATTAACATATACCTGACTTCCACCCATTGATGCAGCATCTTTAGATATTATTACCTCATCTTCAAGTCCTAATTTTCCTTTATCTATTTGCTCCATAATTAAAATCAGGCTCATTATTTTTGTCATAGATGCTGGATGAAGTCTTTCATCCTTATTATATTCATAAATTATTTTACCCGTTGATTCTTCAATTAAAATAGCTGACTTAGCACTAATAGATAGATCTGATGCGGTTACTTTTATAGCAAATAAAAAGAACATAAATATTAATAGAAAGATTTTTTTCATTTAATCACCTATTAATATTTATGTTAATAATAATTATTTATGAATTAAAAAAAGTAACTAATCAGTTACTTTTTCCATTGCTTTTCTTACACTTTCTAATGTAAAAGGTTTTGGTATTACATCAATAATATCATATGTAAATGCTCTATCGATTCTTTCTTTTTCTACATCACCAGTAATAATAAATACTGGTATTTTATCAAATAATTCATATTGTTTGAAATAATCAAGAACGGCAAAGCCATCAACATCTGGCATGTTTAAATCTAATATTAAACCTACAATATCATCATATACATTATTTTGAATCATGTTAATTGCAACTCCGCCATTTTGAGCAACAAGTACATCATATTTTCCTTCAAACGCTTTTTCAACGACGTTGCTAATAACAATTGAATCATCCGCTACAATAACTTTTTTCTTTTTGTTACCACCATTTAAATAATTGTTAGCAATAGTTGTATACTTATTAATTAAATTTATTAATTCTAAAAATCTAGCATTAATAACTTCAAGGTTATTTGCTTTAGCAGCAACTTCATGAACATATGCAATTGCAGCTAGTTCATTAAAACCTAAGTATTTAGAATCACTTTTTAAAGCATGTACTAAAATTGCATAATCATTCATATTACATTCTTCACGGTATTTTTCAATTTTAGGTACTCTATCTTGGTTTTCTTCTAGGAAAGCTTGTAAAGTTTCATTATAAAAACTCATATCACCTAATAATTCTAGAGAACTATTTAAATCAACCCCGTTATTAATTAAATAATCCTTATCCATTTTATCACCTACTATTATTCGATTTAATTATAACATATATTTATTAATTCAAATATATATTTAACACTCTTTCTAGTTCTTTTTTGTCAATTGGTTTAGATATGTAATCATTAAAACCCTCTTTAATATAATTTTCTCTCATACCTTCAATAGCATTAGCAGTTAGTACCACAACAGGTATGTGAAAATCAGGATTTTGTTTTAGTAGTTTAAATGTTTCTGTTCCAGACTTACCTGGCATCATATCATCCATTAAAATTAAATCATATATAAATCCATCATTAATTTTGGAAATACATTCATCTCCACTACTTACACAATCAGATGATACTCCAAATGTTTCAAGTAATTTTGATGCTACTTTTAAGTTAACTTTATTATCATCAACTATTAATACTTTACGATTACTATATGAAATTAGTGTATCAGTAGTAGTATTTTCTACTGATTTTTGATCTTTTGTTCTTGGAGATATTATTTGATCTATTGATACGCCAAATAGTGATCCTTTTCCGTATACGGAATCAACAACTATTTTACCATTCATTAAATCAACTAATTTTTTTGTAATTGCAAGGCCAAGTCCTGTTCCTTCAATAGTTATATTATTTTGACTATCAAATCTTTCAAACTTATTAAATAATTTGTCTATATTTTCCTTTTTAATTCCTATACCGGTATCTTTAACTATAATTATTAGCCTACATACATTATCTTTTCTTACACATTTAACACTATAATCAACATAACCTTCTTTAGTATATTTAACAGCATTAGTTAAAAGATTTAAAGTTATTTGTTTTATTCTTCCATAATCACCATTTAGATAATCAGGTAAGTCTTGTGCTATATTTGTAATCAATTTAACAGGTTTATTTCCAATTCTAGTTTTAGCAAGTTTGGAAACATCTTCAAATATTTTTGTAGGTTCATATTCAACATTTACGATTTCGAGTTTATTAGCTTCAATCTTGGAAATATCTAATATACCATTAACTATTTCAAGTAAGTTTTGAGAAGCTGACATTATATCTCTTGCTTCCTCTTTTATTACATTTATATCATTTTCTTCTAATATTAATTGACTAAAACCATCAATTGCATTAAGTGGTGTTCTAATCTCATGTGACATACTAGATAAAAACTCAGTTTTAGCATTGTTAGCTTTATCAGCTCTATTTTTTTCCATATTAAGTTGCCTTAATATAGTCACATCAGGATTTTCAATTGTGTGGTACATCAGTATTGTAATAAACGTTTCAATTGAAGATGTTATTAATAATTGTGGATTAATCATTTGAAGTATAGCAGCAAGTGTACCAAAAACAAAATATATGATTATAGGAATATATTTTCTTGTTTTTATATTTTTGAAATTAGTAAGCAAGATAAATATTATATATAAAACATACAATAATGT
>JAILQR010000024.1 GCA_024698845.1 Bacilli bacterium
TAACAGAAAATAACTTAAAGAAATTAGTACATGCAGATGTATTTAGATCTTTTGGTTATAACACTAAAACTTTAATAAGTAATATTGATGCTCTTTTAAACTATGCAGAAATATCTAATGGACTTGATATTGAAAGTGTTAGCGAACCATATTTAATAATCGAAAAAGAATATGATAAGAAGGAACTAAGATTAATAGAAAGAGAAACTTTTGGCTTTTATGTTTCTAATCATCCATCTGCATCATATCAAAATAATGTTTTAAAAATAGAAAAAGTAGAAAGTAACTTTAATAAAAAAGTAAATATGATTGTTGTTTGTGAACTAATTGATAGTTTCAAAACAAAGAAAAATGAAAATATGGCTTCAATTACAATTTCTGATGAAACTGGTGAAATGGAAGCGATTATCTTCCCATCTGTTTATAAACAAATTGAAAAAATAAATGAAGGAGATATTTTGTTAATTAAAGGAACTGTTGGAAAAAGATATAGTGACTATCAAATTATGGTTGATAGTATTGTAAAGAAAAATGAATAACATTTATCTATCTTAAATTGACTTTTATTAAATAATAAATTAAAATTAAAAATGTATAGTAGAAATGGTGATCATACATGAAGAAGAATAATAAGGCTTTTACACTAATTGAATTAATTGCAACAATTACAATATTATCTATTGTAATATTAATTGCAACCATTTCTTACACTAAAATAAGACGTAGTGTACTTAACAATCAATATAAAAATGTTAAATCATTAATAGAATCAAATGCAGTTAAATACTCAGCTAAAAATGGTTACTATGCATTCTTTGTTCAAGAATTAATTGATGATGGTTTACTTGAACCAGATGATGAAAATAATGTATATGACCCAAGAGATAATAGTGTTTTAAACTGCCATATTGTTATGGTAGCAGAAGATGCTAACGGTAATTTATCTGCTAAACTTCAAACAGAAGATCATAGAGAATCAGGAACTTGTAAATATACAGATATAGATGTATATCCATCTAAGTTAAAAATTACTGCTAAAGTATCAGGAACATCAATTAATTATACTCCTACATCAAATGTTAGAATTAACACATCTGATGTTTTCCCATTAATATCTGATGGATGGACTAATAGATCACTTGATTTAAAATGTGACGCATCTGGAATAACTGAAGATATTACAGGATCTAGAATTGTATGGAATAAAAATACTGATAACATAAAAATATATCCTGATATAAATTACACAACTAGTGAATATGGTGTATATAATGATTATTATTACTTAGATTTTTATACACCTGCAGATAATCAATACCAAGCTAAGTTAAAATATAAATTTGATAATGAAAAGCCAGTAATATATGCTGATAAAACTAAATTAGCTAAGGCAACACCTAATACAGATTGGCATCAATCAAAATCAGTTATTATGTATGTATCAGATAAAGATGGTGTAGGACTAGATAGAGTATATGTAGGATCTAGACCTTGTACTGATATGCTTACTGATAAAAACTTAGGTCAAGCTGCAATACCTGGTTTATACCAAGTATATCAATTTAGAGAAAATATTAATGGTACAGGAATTAATGCAAATGTATGTGCTGTTGATAAACTTGGTAATATAGCTGAATCAGGCAAAATATTAATTAAAAATGTAGATAATATAAAACCAACATGTACAATTAATGAACCAGCACAAGATGGAGAAAACGGATGGCATAAGGCACAATTTGATGTAACATTTAGTTACACAGATCCAGGAACTTATGCATCAAGCGTAATTAAACATGGATTTGCTAAAACATCAAATCCTGCATATAATGCTGATACTGCTTATACTCAATCTGCTAATACTGATAAAAATGGTCAAAACTACTATGGTAAAGTAGAAGATAAAGCTGGTAATATTGGTACATGTAATAAAAATGTAAAAAAAGATAATGTTAACCCAACATGTTCACTTGCAACAACTGCTAATCCAACTGGTGAAAATAACTGGTACAAAGCAGCTATTACAGTTAACTTAACTAAAGGTGATGATCATAGTGGTGTTAAATTCTATGGAACAATAGATTCATCAACAGTAAATTATAATAGTAAAACACAATTCGTACAAAATGATGATAGAAAAGCTTTCACTGTTTATGGATATGTAAAAGATGAAGCTGGTAATACTGCAAGTTGTAGCAAAGGCGGACTTAAAAAAGATACAGTTGGACCTACTTGTACATTTGAAGTTACAAGTGGTACAAAAGGAAATGGAAACTGGTACGTAAGTAATGTTGATTTTAAAACCAATAATGCTGATGCAACATCTGGTGTTAATGGTTATACAATAACAACATCATCTACTACTAGTCCAACATATAATTCAACTAACACTTGGACAATTTCAAATGATACATTAAGTACAGGTAGATCATATTACTGCTATGTTAGAGATGAAGCAGGAAATAAAGGAAGCAATTCAATTGTTTACTATAAAGATACAATTGCTCCAACATGTACTGTTACTCCAACAGGAACTCAATCAGCAGTACTTGATTCAAAAACTTGGTTTAAATCTGATGTACTTGTAAACTTAACAACTAACGATCCAAAACACGGATCTAATGAATCTTCAAGTGGAGTACAAAATTATAACGTAAGTTTATCTTCTAATGACTTATCGCAAAAGAAAAGTTCTTTGACATATAATAGTGACACAACATCTTCTGGTAGAAATGTTTATGGTACAGTTCAAGATGCTGCTGGTAATAAAGGATACTGTGATACAAAAGTATACAGAGATACAACAGCACCTAATATATTAACTATTGAAAATACTCATGGTAATGGCTGGTGTAATAGAGGTTGTATAGACAATGACGAAATGAAACTAGTTACAACTGTTAGAGAAGACGGTGTAGGAGTACAATTCTATGACTACTCTGATAACTTAGTTGATTTCTGGGAAAGAGAAAATACAAGTGCAACACAAACAACATCACTTCCATATCATGCAGAAAGATATGGTAATACTTATGTAAGAGTATGTGATAGATTAAATAACTGTGATATTAAACCATATTTTGCAATGATAGATGGAACAGCTCCTACAGACTTTGGGTTCACATATACAGGAGAACTTGTAGAAGTTGGTAGACCAGATTATTATAATAGCCCAGTAAATCCTGTATTCTATTTCTACTGTTCAGATAACTTATCTGGTGTATCTCATACAGATATATATTATAGAAATAAAACAACAGGTGAAACACTAGGTGGAGCTGGAGGATCTAGAAATCCAGAACACCCATATTATACAGATATTGGCCCATTCCCAAATGGTGAACATAACTTAAGAGAATTCTGTACAGATTATGCAGGTAATACATCTAATGCAGACTGGGATATAAATATTATATCAAGATCATCAAGTTCCTCTGGGTCACCAGGTATTTCTGGTACTGGTGCACCAACTGGTGGTGGTTATACTTGTAAAAAATATAAAAAGAGAGTATATGATCCTGCTGAATGTCCACGTGACGGATGGACAACAGTTATGGATTCTACAACAAGATGTGTACAAGAGAATGCTCCTGGTGGTGGTGGATATAATCCATCAAACGGATGTGAATATACTTCGGTAAGTACTCCATTAGATCCCAAGGTTAGTTATAGTGGCGGACATGTCATTGATACAGCGGCTAATACAAAATTGGTATTTTCTGGTGGATCTTACTACTATGTTACAGACGCAGACAGAGGAACTGGTGTAAACTATAACAAATATGTTACAGGTAAAAAATGTTCACGAATTCACTGTTATTTGGAACATTATGGTAATACCAATGTTGCAAATGTTACTGATAAAGTATGTTGTGATAATTCTTAGTTAATTTTGGAGGATTTATGAAAATTATAAAGAAAAACGGATTTAAATTTAATAAAAAAAATAAAGTTATGGTTGTTAGTACAACAGCAGTTTGTATCGTATCCCTAATTAGCGGGATTACAGCTTGTAATGCGAGAGTAGTTGGAGGCCCAACTGCTCAACCATCACAAACAATAGTTAATCAACAAGTAAGTGATACTACGACAACATTTGATGATTATACAAACTCAACATCTGCAACTTCATCAGCGAGTATGTCAAATATAAATGTTACTGGATCATCAACTTCATCAACCACTGAATATACTACTGAATCTCAAACTGAACCTACAGTTCAATATGATTTTAGCTGGGGTGATTCTTATAATTCATCTTTTGATGCATATTTAACAAATAATTACGGATATGATTTGATAACGTTCGCTCAATTTTACGGTCTTGATGGTAATAGTATTTTACAACAATATTTTGTTGACTATGTAAATCAAGCTAATGGAACTTCATATGAATATATTCCTTTTGAAGAAGTAAATTATTTTTACCGATTTATAACACGTGAAGGATCACTTTGCGAACATGTTTGTAGAGATGATGAAGATTCGTTTAATAGTCATTTGTTATTCGGCTCAAGTAATAATTGGATATATATGAATATGGAATCCCCTTTAATTAATAAGTATTATTTATCATATCTTGTATGGTCTGGCGATACATATGGTTCTATGATTTCTTGTTCAGAACTTGAATCTATTTATCCTAGCTTAGACTACTCAAACATTGATGCAGTATGTGAAGTCCTAGGCAGTCATGAAACTGCAGGAAGTGATGGAAATGCATTTACAGCCGAAGATCTTATTACACAATGTATCATAAATAACAATATAATATTCTGGGTATGTAGAAGCGAAGGAATTGCTGATCTAAATGTTGCATCTAATCCTGAAACATGTGAGATATTTAATCAATATTTAGTAAATCACTTTGGTGAAAATGCGCCACAATTTGGACAACCTGTAACTAGAGAAATGTATGTTGAAATATTTGGTGAAGAGCCAATGCAATTTGAATTTCTTCCAGAAACTCCTGTTATGCTTGCTGAAAATTCTTCTAATTCAAGACAAAGGTAAGAATTTTCGTTATAAAACTTACAACTATAAAAAGTTGTAAGTTTTTTTATTAACTTTATATACAATTTTTTATATTGCATGATATAATAATTAATAGTGAAAAATGGTAGGAGGGTTTTATTATGAATGATGCACTAACACGCTTTTTTAACAGTATTAATTTTACTCCAACCATTTTAGAAGACTTTAATAATGTATCTATAGAAAAAGTTGTACTTAATAAAAAAAGTGAAAGTTTTAATGTTTTTATTAAGTGTAAAAATCTAGTTAATTTAAAAGATATGAAAAAACTAGTATCATGTGCTAGTAAAGGAATTAATGGTGAAAAAAAATGCATCATCAATTTTTCTTATGAAAACGTTACAGATGATGATATTAATAACTATGTTAGTAATATCATCACAGAACTTGCAAAAAAAAGACCTTCTTTAGTATCTCTTCAAAATTCAGCCATAGAAAAAGATGGAGAAATAATTATTATTGAAGTATCAAGTAAAGTTGAAGAAGAAGAAATAAATAAAGAAGCAAAAAAGATATCAAATGATTTATCTTCTTTTGGTTTAAAAGATTTAATTATAACAACAAGATTAAATGATGAAAAAAGAAGTGAAATCATTGGTGAAATAAATAAAAGTAAAGAAGAAGTAGTTATAGATAATAAAAAAGAAGAAGAAAATAATATTATCTATGGAAGACATAAAGATGGAGAAATAAGTGAAATTAATTCACTTATGGGAGAAGTAAAAAATGTTATTGTTGAAGCTTATGTCTTTGGAACTGACTTTGTTGAAAGACAAGGGCAAAAAGGTCCTATCTTTATCATGAATTTTAAATTAAGCGATAGAACAAATAGTATCCTTGCAAAATTACTTCGTTTTGATGAAGAAGAATTTAAATTTATTTCTAAAAATATTAAAGAAGGATCTTGGTATAGATTCTATGGTGATATTCAAAATGATACATATTTAAAAGACTTAGTTTTAAATATTAAATCTATTGAAAAAATAAAAAGCAAAGATTCAACTAGAGAAGATAATGCTCCGGTTAAAAGAGTAGAACTTCATGCTCATACAATGATGAGCCAAATGGACGGAATAACAAGACTTGATTTAGGTAAACACACATGTGAACTTGTTTCAAGATGTATTGCAATGGGATATAAAGGAGTAGCAATTACAGATCATAATGGGTGCCAAGCATTCCCAATAGCTTACCAAATAATAAATGGTTATAACAAAAAGCAAGAAGATCCTTCTAAGAAGTTCAAAGGTTTATATGGAACAGAGTTAATGATTGTTGATGATACAACATCAATTGTTAAAGATCCAACTGATGAAAAACTAGAAGGTAATACATTTGTTGTATTCGATACAGAAACAACAGGATTTAATGCTGCTGGTGGAGATCAAATGATTGAAATCGGTGCTGTAAAAATAAAAGATGGAGCTATAATTGATCGCTTTGATAAATTTATAAATCCCGGATATCATATTCCAGATAATATTACTCAGCTTACTGAAATAACTGATGAAATGGTAAAAGATGCCGATGATGAAAAAACAGTTACTTTAGAGTTTTTAGAGTGGGCTGGAAATAATCCTATGGTAGCTCATAATGCTAAATTTGATATATCATTTATTCAAATGGCTATGAAGAAAAATGATTTAGGATTGTTTAAAAGTACAGTTATCGATACTTTAGAATTATCTAGACAATTAGATCAAGGATTTGCAAGACATAGTTTATCTGCATTAGTTAAAAGATATAATGTTCCATTTGATGAAGATGCTCACCATAGAGCAGATTATGATGCAGAAGGAACAGCTTTAGTATTTGATAAAATGCTTAAGAAGTTACTTCAACAAAATATTGAAACAATTAAAGATATCGACACTAAATTAGTATCAAAAGAAGAAATACATAAATTTGGTAGAACATTCCACTTTAATGCTATAGCACTTAATAGAAATGGTCTTAAAAATTTATTTAAAATTATTTCACTTGCTAACACTAAATATTTTTATAAAACACCAAGAATACCAAGAAGTGTATTAAATGAACTAAGAGATGGTTTAGTAATCGGTAGTGGTTGCTATGAATCTGAAGTATTTATAGAAGCAAGGAGTAAAGATTCATCTGACCTTGCTAACATAATTAATTTCTATGATTATGTTGAAGTTCAACCACCAGAGGTATATAATCACTTAATTCAAACTTCCGATTTTAAAGATGAATATGAACTTGAAAATCATATAAGAAAAATAATAAATGAAACTAAGAAAAATGGTAAATTAATCGTTGCAACAGGTGATGTACATCACTTTGATAGAGAAGATAAAATTTATCGAGAAATTATTATTAATCAAAAAGTTCCAGGTGGTGGAAGACATCCACTTGCTAAAAAAGATATTGTTAATATTCCATCACAACACTTTAGAACTACAGAGGAAATGCTTGAAGATTTTGCATTCTTAAATAATGATGAATTAATTAAAGAAATAGTTATAGATAATACTAATAAGATTTTAGATATGGTACAAGAAATCGAAGTTATTATTGATACTCATGGTGTACCTTTTTCACCAAGAGTAAGAAGTGATGATGGAGAAACATATTTGGATTGTAAAAGAGTAGTTACTGATCTAGTTTATAATAAAGCAGAGTCATGGTACGGAAGCCCTCTACCATATAATATCGAAGAACGTATAGCCAAAGAATTATATGGAGATGTCGTATATAATTACTGGCATGAAAAAATAGATAAATCTAATCCTAATATTTCTAACGAAGAACTAGAAAGATTAACATTTGAAAATGTTCATAATTCAATTGTTACAGGATATGATGAGATTCACAAACTAGTTGAAGAATTAGTAATAAGTAAATGGCTTCCAGAAGATGGAGAACAAAGTCAAGAAGCAGTTGAAAAGAAAATTAAAAAATCACTAGGTGGTATTATCGGTGGAGGATTCGACCCAATATACCTAATTGCACAAAGACTTGTTAAACACTCTAATGATGATGGTTATATAGTTGGTTCCCGTGGATCTGTTGGTTCATCATTTGTTGCAACACTTATGGGAATAACGGAAGTTAATCCACTACCAGCACATTATAGATGCTTAAAATGTCAACATAGTATATTTAACGATGAGAATGGTGTTCCTTATGGTAAAAATTATTCATCTGGTTTTGACTTACCTGATATGGTATGTCCAAAATGTGGTGAACCAATGAAGAAAGATGGACAAGATATGCCATTTGCGACATTCCTTGGATTTAATGCAGATAAGGTTCCAGATATTGACCTTAACTTCTCAGATTTAAATCAAGCATCTGCACATGAATATACTAAAGTATTATTTGGTGTAGATAATGTATATAGAGCTGGTACTATTGGTACTGTTGCTGATAAAACTGCATTTGGTTTTGTTAAAGGATATTTTGAAGATAGAGGAATATTATCAACAAGAAATATTGAAATAGAACGTTTAGCACTTGGATGTACTGGTGTTAAAAGAACAACAGGTCAACATCCAGGAGGTATTGTTGTTGTTCCAGATTATAAAGAAGTATATGATTTTACTCCTTATCAATACCCTGCAGAAGATCCAACTTCTGCTTGGAGAACAACACACTTTGATTACCACTCAATTGAAGAAGATCTTCTGAAGCTAGATATTCTAGGTCACTCAGATCCAACACAACTTAAATTAATTCAAGACTTATCTAAAACAGATGTTAATAAAGTTCCTTTTGATGATAAAGAAACTATGAGCATATTCTCATCAACTGAAGCATTAAAAGTTACAAATGAAGAAATTATGTGTCCAACAGGTACACTTGGTATACCAGAATTTGGTACATCATTTACAATCGGAATGGTTGATGAAATTAAACCAACACATTTCTCTGAACTTGTTAAAATAGCAGGTTTATCTCATGGTACTGACGTTTGGCTTGGTAATGCTCAAGAATTAATTAAGAATAATGTTGTTCCATTTACAGAAGTTATTGGTTGTCGTGATGATATAATGGTTTATCTAATTTATCATGGTGTTGTACCAATAAAAGCATTTAAAATCATGGAATTCGTTAGAAAAGGTAAAGCAAGTAAAGATCCTGCAACGTGGGCTGAACATAAACAAACAATGATTGATGCTAATATTCCTGATTGGTTTATTAATTCATGTCAAAAGATTAAATACATGTTCCCAAAAGCACATGCTGCTGCATATGTTATGAGTGCCTTTAGAATTGCTTGGTATAAAGTTCATATGCCTGCATATTTCTATGCATCATGGTATTCAACAAAAGCTACTGCTTTTGATATTGAAGCTATGATTGGTGGATATGACAAAATCAAAAATAAATTAATTGAAATTAAGAATAAAGGTTATGATGCAACTAACAAAGAAGTAGGAGCATCAGAATCGCTTAATGTTGCTTTAGAAATGGCAGCAAGAGGAATAAATGTTGCGCCATTTGATTTATATAAATCTAAAGGATTAACATTTGATGTTGAAGATGAACATACTTTAATTCCACCATTTATTACAATTGATGGTCTTGGAGAAACTGTTGCGATGAATATTGAAAAAGAAGCAAAACGTGCTCCGTTTATCAGTATTGAAGATTTCCAAACTAGATGTAAAGTTTCTCAAACACTAATTGATAAGATGACTGGTATGGGAATATTTAAAGGGATGCCTGAGTCTTCACAATTAAGTTTATTTTAAAATCTAAGTGTAAAAACTTAGATTTTTTTATGTTATAATATTTATAGGTGAGTAATAATGAAAAAGATCGTTTTAGTTGACGGAAATAACTTATTATTTAGATCATATTTTGCAACAGCATATACAGGAAATATCATGAAAAACTCTAAAGGTTTTCCAACAAATGCATTATATGGTTTTATTAATATGATTAATAAAATAATCGAAGAAGAAAAACCTGAATATATGGCTGTTGCCTTTGATATAGGAACTAACTTTAGAAAACAAAAATATTCTTTTTACAAAGAAGGAAGAAACAAAACTCCTGAAGAATTAATTATGCAAATGCCAAAAGCAAGAGAAGTACTTGATGCAATGGGAGTAAAATATTTTGAACTTGAACCATACGAAGCAGATGATATTATTGGTACAATTTCAAAAATGACAGAAGAAGATAAAGATGCTTATACTTTAATAGTTTCATCTGATAAAGATTTACTTCAACTTGTATCAGATGAAACTGAAATGAAATTATTAAAACAAAAAGATTATATTAGGTATAATCGAGAATCATTTAAAAAAGATTACGGTATTGAACCAATTAGAATAATTGATTTAAAAGGTTTATCTGGAGACCCATCAGATAATATTCCTGGTGTACAAGGTGTTGGTGATAAAACAGCACTTAAATTACTTCAAGACTTTGATACAGTTGAAGGAATATATGAACATATTGATGAAGTAAAAGGTAAGCTAAAAGAAAAATTGTTAAATGATAAAGATTCTGCTTTTCAAAGTAAAGAAATAGCTACAATATATAGAGACGTTCCTCTTAATACTAATTATGATGAAATGAAATATGTTGGCGCAAATACTGAAAAGTTAACTCAGCTATATAATGAATTTGAATTTTATTCATTCTTAAAGAAAATAGATTCAAAACCTAAAGAAGATAATTTTTCTTATACTATTATAGAAAATATTAATGATTT
>JAILQR010000118.1 GCA_024698845.1 Bacilli bacterium
TATGTATAATTATGCTAAAATAGAGGTAATGGTAGATAAGAGTAGAATTAATGAAGCAATAGCTTATTCTATGAGTATTTTATCTTCTATTAAGTACAATGATATTGTAATAAAAGGAAGTCTAGGAAAAGACGTATTTAATACATTTGAAGAAAATGTTGATATATTTAAAACTAAGGGAATAGACAAGAATACACTTAAGTATGTTGAAGATAGTAGATATGATAAAGATGTAATTCCTGATATGGACTTAGTAAATTAGAAAGGTTGGTTCAAATGGGTTTATTTGACAAAATTAAGAACGTTTTATTTGAGGAAGAAGAAATAGAAGAAGAAGTAGAAACTCCTAAAAAAGAAGTTGAAAATAATAGCGTTGCAACTTTAGTAACTAATACTAACACTTTCTATGATGATGAAGAAGTAAAAGAATATAAACCTCTTCCAGATCATAAGGAACAAGTAGTTAAACATAAAGAACCTGCTTTTGAAAAAGTAGAAAGTCATGATTTTAGCGAAAGAGAATTATTTAGAAGTGAATCAACTTTTAAATTTCCAGCATTTGATGAAGAGGAATTTGAAACATCTATGCCTCGTGAAGAAGAAAAGAAAACAAGTAATGTACTTGATTATGAAAGAAAAAATAGATTCGATAAGAAAAGTGAATATTCTCGTATAGATGCTATTAAATCAAAAGAAGAGTCTGTTAAAGAAGAAAAGAAAAGATTTAAACCAAGTCCTGTAATATCTCCAGTTTATGGTATTTTAGATAAGGACTATAGAGTAGAAGATATTAAAGAAGCTCCTAAAAATGCTAATAACAATATCATTTCTGCGAAAGATTTAAATGTTGAAAGTGTTAGAGCTAAAGCGTTTGGAAAATTAGATGAAGTTAATGCATCAAAAAAAGCTGAAAAACCTCGTATTGTTACTGAAACTTATGAAATTAATAAGGAAGAAGAAAAAGTTGATGATGTTATCATCTCTGATGAACCAATCATTGAAGATTCTTCAAAATTAATGGAAGAAAGAACAAGAACAATTGATGAACTTCTAAAAGATGCATCTGATGATGTTATTGAAGAAGCTCTTGATGATGATGTAATCATTACTGATGAACCAATCATCAAAGATGAAGACGATGTTAAAGAAGAATATGAAAAATTAGAAGACATTATTGATGAAGTTATAAACAATGATGATTCTGATAATAAAGAAGAAACTATCGAAGAAGATAAAAAAAGTTCTCTAGAAAATGATACATTAGAAAATGATTTGTATGATTTAATCGATTCTATGTATGATAATACTGAGGACGGTGAATAATAATGGATTTCTGGCTATCTTTTTTACCTATAATTATTTATGCTCTTATTATTATAATTCTAATTGTTGGCATAATATTAGTTATAAAATCAATTAGAACTGTTAATAAGGTAGAAAAAGTTGTAGATAATGTTAATGACAAGGTAGAATCTTTAAATGCAGTATTTAATGTGATTGATTTTACAACTGATAAAATTGCATCTTTTACTGATAAAGTTGTAGATGGTGTATCAGGAATATTTGGTAAACTATTTATAACAAAGAAAAAAGACGATGAAGAGGATGCATCTAAGGAGGAAAATACTGATGAGTAAAGGTTCTCTAGCAAAACTTTTAGTTGGTGCTGGAATTGGCTTTGGAATTGGTGTTTTAGTTGCAACAAAATCTGGTAAAGAAACTAGAAAAGAAATCAAAGATAAATTCAATGAGCTTGAAGCAAAGTTAAAAGATATGAACTATACTGATTTAAAAGACGGAGCTATTGAAAAATTAGAAGAATTAAAAATTAAAATAAGTGAACTTGATGAAGATAAAACAAAAGAAGTTATAAAAGAAAAAGTAGATGATATTAAAGTTAAATTAGATGAATTTACTAAGTTTATAAAAAAGAAATCTTCACCAGTTATTAAGAAAATTGTAGATGATTTAAATACAAAACTTAATTCAGTAGATTAATTTTACTGGAAAAATAAATTATTTTAATTTATAATAAGTTTATTCAACGAAGATTGGCCTTACAACCCAGGAGTTGAAACGAGTAAGATCGCGTTAAGATTCAAAGTGTATGATTAAGTTCATAAATTAAGGTGGTACCGCGGAAATACATTTTCGTCCTTTAATTTATGAGCTTTTTGTTTTTTATAGAGAGGAAGTATAAATATGACATGTTATGAAGATTTAATGTACAGAGGATTAATTAAAGATGTAGCATCATCAGACTTACAAAAAGTATTAGATGGAGAACCTATTAGTTTTTACTGGGGAACAGATCCAACAGCTGATAGTTTACATGTTGGACATTACTCATCTTTAATTACTGCAAAAAGATTGGCTAAGTATGGGCATCATCCAATTCTTTTAGTTGGTGGTGCTACAGGATTAATTGGTGATCCAAGACCTACTGCTGAAAGAGAAATAATATCTAAAGAAACTATTGATAAATATTTTGAAGGTATAAAAAAACAAGTATCTGATATTTTTGATGGTAATGTAGAAATAGTTAATAATTACGATTGGTTTAAAAATATTTCTTGGATTGATTTCTTAAGAGATACTGGTAAATATATTAATATTAACTATATGCTTAATAAAGATATTATTAATAGAAGATTAGAAACAGGAATTACATTTGCTGAATTTGCATATACATTAATGCAAGGATATGACTATTTATATTTATATGAAAATAAAAATGTAACACTTGAATGTGCTGGTTCTGATCAATGGGGTAATATCACAACAGGTGTAGATTTAATTAGTAAAAAACTAGGTAAAGAAGTTAATGCATTTACTATGCCTCTTATCTTAGATGCTAATGGTAATAAGATTGGTAAAAGTGAAGGAAATGCTGTATGGCTTGATAAAAATAAAACATCAAGTTATAAATTATATCAATACCTAATTAATACTCCAGATTCTAAAGTAGAAGAGTATTTAAAAGTATTTACTTTTTTAGGAAAAAAAGAAATTGATGCTGTAATGTCTAAACATAACGCAAAACCTGAAGATAGATTAGCTCAAGATACACTAGCACATGAGTTTATCTGTGATTTACATGGAGAAGCAGAATTTGATAAAGCAGAAAAAATATCTAAAGCATTATTTACTGATGAAATATATTCTTTATCTAAAGAAGATATTTTAGGAGCTTTAGAAGGCGTTCCTACATTTACTATTAAAGATAGTGAAACTATATTAGATTTACTTATTAACAATAATATTTGTTCATCAAGAAGAGAAGCTAGAGAATTCTTAACTGCTGGTGCTATTAAAGTAAACAACAAAGCTGTTAATGATGAAAATGAAGTTATTGATTCATCAAAATTAATTGATAATTCTATATTAATTCTTAAAAAAGGTAAAAAGAATTACTATATAGGCATTTATAATAATTAATAAATAAACCTCCAACTAAAATATTAGTAGGAGGTTTTATTATGATTAATTATAATAATACTGGTGATAGATACTTCCTAGTTCCTTTTTTACTTGGAGGTTTAGCTGGAGGTGCTATTGGTGCATATTCAAGACCTAGACCTGTATATGTAACTAATCCATATCCACAAAACTATTATCCACAAGGTCCTTATGGAAATTATTCTTATAGTTATTATTATCCTTATCCTCGATAGAGGATATTTTCTTTGTTATAAGAGAAAAGAAAATCATGTAAGTTATTACATTAGATCCACCATAACTAAAGAAAGGAAGAGGAATTCCCATTATTGGTACTAAACCCAGGTTCATTAATATGTTATATATACTTTGATAAGTA
>JAILQR010000006.1 GCA_024698845.1 Bacilli bacterium
ATTAAAAGAACATAAATTTTTATGTTCTTTTTTCTTGTGATAATAAAAATATTTATATATAATAAATACTTAAGAATTAGACGAGGTTTTGGGTATGGAAAATGAAATATTAAGAAGAATAAGACTAGATTATGATGCTGAAAGAATATGTTTAGATTTGTCTTTATCTTTAGAAGAATTATTTTATTATATAAATAATATTAACAAATATGAAATGAAAGTGTTTACTAAAATATCTTCTAACGGGAAGATAATGTTTGATTTTAAAAGACAAAATTATGACGACGATGTTGAACTTAAAGTTGTTAATGGAACAACATCTTTTGTAGCTATAGCAGATCCACATATTGGATCAGCCCATGATAATGTACAAAGATTTGATTCAATAAATACTTTTTTATCAAAAAATAATATAAAAACTTTAGTAAATCTTGGAGATTTAATTGATGGACCTGTTCATCAAAATCAAAGTAGAGAAAGAAGAATACCTGATTTAGAAACACAAATAGAAGAAGCAATTAAATTATATCCATATATTTTCGGACCCAACATAATTGTTTTAGGTGGACATGACTTAGAATATAAAACTGCGAATGGGTATTCTATTAATAAGGCTTTAAAACAATATCGAACTGATATTAAAACTTATAGTAGTGGTGTTGGTATATTAAAATATGGTAAAGAAAGAATTTTACTTTGCCATGATACTGATGATAAATGGATTCAAGATAGACTTAGAAGAAAAGATTACACTATGGTATTATCTGGTCATTCACATTGCTATAAAGATGCAACTAATGAAGTTGGAAAAGGTGGAATTATTGATATAGTTGCACCATCACTTTCTGATTTACCAATAACTAATGGAATAGCACCCGGTTTTTTAAAAATTGACATGAACTATGAAAGATTTGAGCTACAAGAAATTCTTATTAGTAATTATACATTTATCGATGGTAAAGTATACTTGGTGGGAGTTAAATCATATGGTTATTCAATGACACAAAATAAAGAAGAATCATACGAAAGAACAAGAAATAATTCACATTCTAACAAAAAAGGAAAAAAACATCGATATTATTAATAAATAATTGACAAATTCATAAAATAATAGTATATTATTATCGTTATAAAAAAAGGAAAGCGATGTATCCACATCCACCTGATTACGAATAGTGATAGGTAAAAGGCCATAAGATAAAATAATTATATTTTAATTTTAAGGTTTTTATAGTGGATACTTATGTATCCACTTTTTTATACATTAAATCAATAAACGGAGGTTGATTACAATAGCAAATAATAAAAACGAGCTACCAATTAATGAAAACATTAAGGTTGCAGAAATGATGGTTATAGGTCCTAATGGTGAGCAAATGGGTATTAAAAATATTACAGATGCTTTAACACTTGCAAATTATGCTGGTTTAGATTTAGTTCTAATGAATGGTAATTCTACACCTGCAGTTGCAAAAATTATGGATTATAACAAGTATAAGTATGAAAGAAACAAAAAACTAAAAGAAGCTCAAAAAAACCAAAGAGCTGCTAACAAGGATGTTAAGGAATATCGTTTATCAGTTAATATTGATATTCATGATTTCGAAACTCGTGTTAAAAATGCAAAAGAATATTTAATTAAAGGTCATAAAGTAAAAGGATTTTTAAGATTTAAAGGTAGAAGTATTACTCACCCTGAACTTGGGCAAGAAGTACTTGAACGTTTTGCAGAAAGTTTAAGTGAAGTTTCTACAGTAGAACAACAACCAAAAATGGAAGGTAGACAAATGTTTATGCTATTAGCTCCTAAAAAAGATAAATAATAGTAATAAAAAAAGGAAGGAATGATAAGTATGGCAAAAGGTGGAAAACAAAAAACACATAAAGCTAGTGCTAAAGTTTTAAAACTAAAGAAAAACGGAACTATTACTTATAAAAAAGGTAATGGTAACCATAAAACTGCAAAAGATTCAGCTAAAGCAGTTCGTCAAAGAAGAAATAAAGGAATTTTAGGTAAAGGAGAAGCTAACAGATTAAAATCTGTTATCTAGTAGGTGATAAAATATGACAAGAGTTAAAGGCGGAAGCGTATCAAAAACTAGAAGAAGAAAAGTACTTAAAGCTGCTAAAGGATATTTTGGTTCAAAACATAGACTTTATAAAACAGCTCAAGAACAAGTATTCCATAGTGGAGTATATGCATATAGAGATAGAAGAAACAACAAAAGAAATTTCAGAAAATTATGGATCACAAGAATTAATGCTGCATGTCGTATGAATGATATCAGTTATTCTAAATTCATTTCTGGATTAAATAAAGCTGGTGTTGAAGTTAACAGAAAAATGTTATCTGAACTAGCTATTGACGATGCTAAAGGATTTACATCTTTAGTTAATATTGCTAAAGATGCATTAAATGGAAAAGTAAAAAAAGCTGAAGTAAAAAAAGAAACTAAAACTGCAGAAGTAAAAAAAGAAGTTAAAGAAACTAAAAAAGCAGAAGCTAAAGATTATTCTAAATTAACACTTGCTGAATTAAAAGAAATAGCTAAATCACAAGATGTTAAAGGATATTCTACAATGAAAAAAGCTGATTTATTAGCTGCAATTAAATAACCTATTTTAATAGGTTATTTTTTTTATATTTCTTGAAAGTTAATTAATATTTTTGTATAATTGTATATATGATAAGGAGGATACAAAATGCGTAAAATTATTGCCAGTTTAGATATAGGATCAAGTTTATTAAAACTTGTAGTTGGTGAATTTACAAAGAATAAATTTAATATTCTCCTTGCAATAAGTCAAGAAAGCCAAGGTATAAAAAATGGCTTTATAGTTAACCAAGAAAGCTTCAATGAAACAATTGAGGATTTATTTAAGCAAGCTAATGAACGTTTAGGTGTTAGAGTAAGAAAAGTAATTGTTAATGTTCCTATGTATAATGCTAAGTTTGAATTAGTTGAAGGATCTACAACTATTACTAACGAAGAATATACTGTTAACGCTAATGATATTGTTAGATCAATGCAAGCAGCTTGCTATAATAAAGTTCCTGATAATATGGAACTTGTTAATTTGATTCCAATTATCTTTAAGGTTAATGGTGATGTACTTACAAAACATCCTTTAGGTATGGGTGCTGAGAAACTTTCAAGTAAATGTGTATTAGTTACTGCACCTAAAAAAGGAATAGAACCTATTGTAAAAGTACTAGAAAAAAATCAAATAGAAGTTATAGATTTAGCATTTTGTTCTATGGGAGACTATGAAGAACTTCATACTAAGGAAGATGATGATAGAACTGGTGCAATTGTAAATATTGGTGCAGATACAACAGAAGTTACAATATTTAGTAAGGGTGTAATTACTAATGGTGAAGTAATTAATATTGGTTCAAGTAATATTGATAAAGATTTTTCTTATATTTATAAATTACTTGCATCAGATGCTAAAACAGTTAAAGAAAAATTAGCACTTTGTCACACTAGACTTGCACAACCTAATGAAGTTTTAGAGTTTGAAGCTTATGAAGATGGACCTGTTCGTCTTAACCAATATGAAGTTAGTGAGATTATGATGGAGAGAATTAAAGAAATCTTTAATTTGGTTAAAAAACAAATAAATCTCTTAACAAAAAAAGAAATTAGTTATATAATTATTACAGGAGGCTTGACTGAAGCGGCCGATTTTGACATATTAATGGAAGAATCATTTGGTAATATTGCTAGGGTAGCTCAAGTTAGTGAAATTGGAGCTAGAAACAATATTTATAGTTCTTCAGTTGGGTTAATGAAGTTTTATTATCGTAAACTTAAATTACGTAATAAAGATTTTTCTATATTCACTATTGATGAACAAGAAGAATTTAGTGGATTAGATCAAAAAAAGGGAGTTTCTGATAATTCTTTACTAGGTAAAGTATTTGGAATATTCTTTGATAAATAAGGAGAGTATATATGAACGGATTACAAATGGATCAAATAGCAAAAATTAAAGTCGTTGGTGTTGGTGGCGGAGGTTGTAACGCTGTTAACCGAATGATTGATGAAGGCGTTAAAGGTGTTGAGTTCATCGTAGTTAATACTGACTTACAAGCTTTAAATGCATCTCGTGCTGATCATAAGATCCAAATTGGTGAAAATATTACAACTGGTCTTGGTGCTGGTGCTGATCCTGAAGTAGGACGTGCTGCTGCACTTGAAAGTAAAGCACTTTTAGAAGATTCTTTAAAAGGTGCAGATATGATTTTCATTGCTTGCGGACTTGGTGGAGGTACTGGAACAGGAGCTGCTCCAATTATTGCTGAAATAGCACAAGAACTTGGATCACTTACTGTTGCTATTGTTACAAAACCATTCAGATTCGAAGGTAAGAGAAGAATGGAAAATGCTTTAATGGGTCTTGATGAACTTAAAAAACATGTTGACTCACTAATTGTTGTTCCAAATGATAGATTAAGAGATATTATTGATAAAACTACAGGATTTGATGATGCATTCAAAGAAGTAGATAAAGTATTACACAGAGGTGTACAATCAATTTCAGACTTAATTGCTGTAACAGGAATCATCAACCTAGACTTTGCTGATGTTAAGACTGTTATGGAAAATTCTGGTACTGCTATTATTGGTATTGGATGTAATGCTGGTGAAAATAGAGCTATTGAATCTGCTAGACAAGCTGTTCACAACGCTTTACTTGAAGCTACAATTGATGGTGCTAAGAATGCTATCGTTAACGTAACAGGTGGTAAAAATCTTACATTATTCGAAATCGAAGATGCTGTTGAAACTGTTAGAGAAGCTGCAAACAATGATGTTAACATTATATTCGGTGCTATTAAAAACGAAAACTTAACTGATGAAGTTATCGTTACAGTTATTGCCACAGGATTTGATGATGCAGGAAAAGATGACTCTCAAACAAGAAGCATTGCTGAAGATGAAGTTATTTCAAGAAGAAGTAATGATGAAGATTTAGATATTCCATCATTCTTAAGAAATAGAAATGATTTTTAATTAAAAAATTAACTTGAATAAGTTAATTTTTTTTTAACTTTTATTGAATAATTAATATAAAAATTGTATAATTTTTTATATAGAATAGGAGGGCTTTATATGCCT
>JAILQR010000029.1 GCA_024698845.1 Bacilli bacterium
AAAAAATGAATAGAACACGAACACTTGTTCTATTCATTTATTTTTACTTTAATAATTCAGATAATATATCTCTAACTAAACTTGGATTAGCTTGTCCTCTAGTCTTTTTCATAACTTGACCAACAAAGTAATCAAACATATTAGTTTTACCTGCTCTATATTGTTCAATTTGAGATGGATTTTCATTTAAAACTTCTTCAATAATAGATTTAATAGCACCATCATCAGAAATTTGTTCCATTCCTTCATCTTTCATAATTTTTTCTGGTTCCTCTTCTCTTTCAAGAACTAAGAAGAATAAATCTTTAGCTTGTTTAGAAGAAATCTTACCAGATTTAACGTTTTCAGTTATTTTTGATAGTCTTTCAGGTGTTAAATATATTTCATTGATATTTTTATCATATTTATATATATAACCTAAAATTTGGCTTATAATCCAGTTTGCAGCTGTTTTAGCTTCAACGCCTAATTTTAAGCATTCTTCAAAATAATCTGAAGTAGATTTTTCTTTAATTAATATAGTAGCATCATAATTAGATAAACCTAATTTTTCAATATATTTTTCTTTTCTTTCATAAGGTAGTTCTGGAATATTTTCTTGAACTTCTTTTATGAATTCTTCTGTTAATCTGAATTTAGGTAAGTTTGGTTCAACAAAATATTTATAATCTTCTGCGTCAACTTTATCACGCATTGCAATAGTTGTTCCAGTTTCATCGTCCCAACGTCTAGTTTGTTGAACTACTTCATCATATCTACCAGCATCTTTTAATGCAGTTTGTCTTTTAACTTCATATACAATTGCATCATGTACTGATGAGAATGAGTTAACATTTTTAATTTCAACTTTAGTACCTAAAGAATTTTCATCTTCAGAAATAGATACGTTAACATCACATCTTAAATGACCTTTTTTAGAATCTGCTTCACTTATACCACAGTATTGATATACTGCTCTCATATATTCAAGAAATGATACAGCATCATCTGCAGAATGAAGACATGGTCCTGTAACAAGTTCGAATAATGGATTACCTGCTCTATTATAGTTAATAGTAGAAGTATCATATAGATGTGTTAACTGTGCAGCATCTTCTTCTAAGTGTAAATTATCAATATCAACTCTAAATACTGATCCATCTTCTCTTTGAATATCTATATAACCACCATTACCTACACATTCTTCTGGTGGGTTTTGAGTTATTTGATATCCTTTTGGTAAGTCTGGATAATAATAGTTTTTTCTTTCCCAATACATATATTCTGGAATTCTAGCATGAAGAATAGATGCCATCATTACAGCATATTGTACGCATTTTTTATTAGCTACTGGAAGTACTCCAGGAAATCCCATATCTACAGGAGATACATTGCAGTTAGGAAGTTTATTATATTCATTTTTAGCTGATGAGAATACTTTTGAATTAGTTAAAGATCCTTCACAGTGCATCTCAAGACCAATAGTTACATAGTATTTCCCCATATTACTTTACCTCCTTAGCTATTTGATTTTTATAACCCATTTTTTCTTCTAGAGCATAAGCAATATTAAGTACAGTTTGGTCATTATAACAGTTACCAGTTATATTTACCCCAACTGGTAAATTATTTACAAATCCATTTGGAATTGTAATTGATGGAAAACCTCCGAAGTTACCAATTTGTAGATGTTCATCTAAAACTGTTAATTCATCATTAGTTACCATTTCATCATTTTCTAATTTTTTAGCAGGGCCTGTACCAACTGGTAAGATCATACCATCATACTTTTTAAATTGTTCTTTTATAGCATCTACAATTAATCTTCTTGCTCTTTGAGCATTTTTAAAATATCTTTCTTGATTAACTGTTTGAAGAACGTAAGAACCAATTACAAATCTACGTTTAATTAATGAAGAGAAACCTTTAGTTCTATGATCTTTCATAATTTCTTGGAAGTTTTCTCCTTCACCTCTTGGGCCAAAACTAAATCCTGTAAGATTTGACATATTAGATGTTGCCTCAGCACAAGATAATACTACATAAGTTGATGCAATAGCATTTAGTAAATCTTTGCTAATTGATACTTCTTCAACTTCCATGCCAAGATTTTTAGCTACTTCAATAGTTTTCATGAAGTTGTCTAAATGTTCTTCAGTTTCTTTAGGTAGGTTTTGATAATTATTTTTATCAACGATTTCTTTGATATAAAATAATTTTTTACCTTTAACATCATTATTTAAATTTTTATATAAATTAATATCAGATGAATCCCAAGAAGTCATATCTTTTGGGTCTTTGCCTTTCATAGCATCTACTACGATAGCAGCATCTTCAACACTTCTTGAAAGTACACCACAGTGATCTAAACTAGAGGCAAAAGCAAATAATCCATATCTTGAAATCATTCCATAAGTTGGTTTATATCCAACGATACCACAGTATGCAGCAGGTTTTCTTATAGAATCTCCTGTATCTGATCCTGTTGCAAATGGATAAACACCAGCAGCAACAGCAGCAGCAGATCCAGATGATGATCCTGCACACATTCTTTCATTATCCCATGGATTTTTTTGAATTCCAGTGTGACCAGTAGTTCCTGTTCCACCCATACCAAATTCATCCATACAAGTTTTATTTACCATAACACATCCATGACTAAGTAAATTTTCTATAGCAGTAGCTGTAAAAAATGGAACATAGTCTTTTAATGTATTAGATGATCCTGTTGAAAGAACTCCTTTAACTGAGTAGTTATCTTTTACTCCAAATGGAATTCCAGATAATAAATCATCAGTTATATCCGCTCCTTTAGCATCATCTAAAATAGTTTCAAATGCATTACATTTTTCTTGTACTTCGTGAGATTTACTAATAGATTCTTTTACTAATTCTTCAGAAGTAGTTTCTCCGTTTTTAAGTAGTTCATGTAACTCTACAATAGTTTTATCCATCATATTATTCCACCACCTTTGGTACTTCTACTTCACGATCATTAACTTGATCACAATTAGATAGTAAATCTTCAATTGAAGGAGATTCCTCTGCTACATCTTCTCTTAATTCATATACAAAATCATCAAGAGCATGAGTCATAGGTTTTGCGTTTTCAATTCCTTTTATATTATTAATTTTATTGATGTTTTCATCAATAACTTTAAATTCATCTAAAATCATTTTATTTTCTTCTGGTGTAAGACCAATTAGAAGAAGGTTTGAAAGTTTATCTATAGTTTCTTGATTAAATTCCATAGTTATACTTCCTCCTCTTCTTTAATAATAAGCCCAAGTTCTTCTAATTGTTGAGGCATTAGAGTTGATGGTGAACCCATCATTAAATCTTGTCCTGATGCACTTGTTGGGAATGCTTGAACTTCTCTTAAATTTGGTTCATCTTTGATTAACATAATTAATCTATCAATACCAGGAGCCATACCACCATGAGGAGGACATCCGTATTTAAATGCAGTAAAGATTGATTTAAATCTTTCTTCTACTTCTTCTCTTGAGTATCCAACAATGTTAAATCCTTTAGCTAAACTATCTAAATCATGGTTTCTAATAGCACCAGATGCCATTTCATTACCATTACATACAAAGTCAAATTGGTAAGCTAGAATATCTAGTGGATCTTTTTCTTCATAATCTTTCATACCATTATGAGGCATACTAAATGGATTATGACAGAATTTAGGTTTATTAGTAAGTTCATCTAATTCAAACATAGGGAAATCATTAATAATACATAATTCTAATTTGTTTGGATCCATTAATTCTAATTTTCTTCCAAGTTCATTTCTTATTTGACCAGCAAAATTTTGAGCTTTTCCTAATTTTTTATTTGCAATAAAGAACATAACAGAGTTTGTTTTCATATCAAATTCTTTTATTAATGCTTCTCTTTCTTCATTAGATAAGAATTTATCGATAGGTCCTTTAAATGAACCATCTTCCATTAAAGTAATATATCCAATACCAGGCATTCCAATACTAGATGCAAAATCTACTACTTCATTAAACCAACTGTTTGGTTTATCTCCGATATTATCTACAACAATTACTTTAATAATACTATTTTTAAATGGACCAAAAGTAGTATTTTCTAATACTTTTGATGCATCTTTAATAATTAATGGGTTTCTTAAATCTGGTTTATCAGTACCATACATTTCCATAGCATCTTTAAAAGCTATCCTTCTAAATGGTCTTGGTGATACTTCTTTGTTTGAAAATTTGGTAAATGTATCATAGAAAATTTCTTCACCAATATTTAATATTTCATCTTCTTCAACAAAACTCATTTCAAGGTCTAATTGGTAGAACTCTAAAGTTCTATCTGCTCTAGCATCTTCATCTCTAAAGCATGGGGCAATTTGGAAGTATTTATCCATACCACCAACCATTAATAACTCTTTATAGATTTGTGGTGCTTGAGGAAGAGCATAAAATTTTCCTTTAAATAATCTTGATGGAACAACAAAGTCTCTTGCTCCTTCTGGAGATGATGCTGTTAAAATTGGAGTTTGAACTTCTGTAAAAGATAAATCATACATTTTATTTCTTAAGAAATGAAGTATTTCTGCTCTTAATTTAATATTATCTTTTACTTGGTTATTTCTTAAATCTAGATATCTATATTTAAGTCTTACATCATCTTTAGTTTGTTTGCTTGTCATGATTTCAAAAGGAAGTTCATGAACTGATTCACCAAGCATTTCAAGATTATCTACTAATAGTTCTAAAGTACCAGTTGAAATTCTTTCATTAAATGTACCTTCATCTCTTTTTCTAAGTGTTCCAGTTAATTTAACTACAGATTCTTTGGCGATACCTTTAAACATATCATCATCATTTGATACAGTTTGAAGTGTTCCTGATTCATCTCTTAAGTCTAAGAATAATACACCACCATGGTCACGAATATTTTCAACCCAACCACTAACTGTAATCTCTTTACCAATTAAAGATTCATTAATATCTTTAATCATATGTGATCTATATTTATTCATTATTCATCTTCCTTTCTTTCATCTTTTTTAATAATAAGCCCAAGTTCTTCTAATTGTTCATCAGTTAGGTATGAAGGAGAACCCATCATTAAGTCTTGACCTGATGCTGATGGTGGGAATGCTTGAACTTCTCTTAAATTTGGTTCATCTTTGATTAACATAATTAATCTATCGATACCAGGAGCCATACCACCGTGAGGAGGACATCCATATTTAAATGAAGTGAAGATTGATTTAAATCTTTCTTCTACTTCACTTCTATCATAACCAACGATACTAAATCCTTTAGCTAAACTATCTAAGTCATGATTTCTAATAGCACCAGATGCCATTTCATTACCGTTACATACAAAGTCAAATTGGTAAGCTAAAATATCTTCTGGTTTTTTAGTTTCATAATCACTCATTCCACCATGTGGCATACTAAATGGATTGTGACAAAAATCATATTTTCCTGTTTCTTCATCTAGTTCAAACATAGGGAAATCATTAATAATACATAATTCTAATCTATCTTTATCAATTAAATCTAAGTTATTTGCAACTTCTAATCTTAATTGACCTAATGATTTTTTAACAATTGATTTCTTACCAGAAACAATTAATACTAAATCATTATTTTCTAAGTTTAATTTAGATTTTAATTCTGATAATTCTTTTTCAGAAACTACTTTAGCAATAGAACCAGTAGTTTCATCTGCTATTTTTAAATAAGCAAGTCCTGATGCTTTATATTTTTTTGCAAGTTCAGTTAATCTATCTAAATCTTTTCTTGAATATTTATCTGCAGCATTTTTAGCAACAATTGCATTAATAATACCTTTTTCTTCTAAAATAGATTTAAAGATAGAAAATTCTGTATCTTTGAAGATATCAGAAATATCTTCAATTTCCATTTCAAATCTTAAATCTGGTTTATCAGTTCCATATTTATCAATTGCATCTAAGTAAGCAATTCTTCTAAATGGTCTTGGTGATACTTTTTTGTTTGAAAATTTAGTAAATGTATCATAGAAGATTTCTTCACCAACATTTAACACTTCATCTTCTTCAACAAAACTCATTTCAAGGTCTAATTGATAGAACTCTAAAGTTCTATCTGCTCTAGCATCTTCATCTCTAAAGCAAGGTGCAATTTGGAAGTATTTTCCAAGTCCGCCAACCATTAAAAGTTCTTTATAGATTTGTGGTGCTTGAGGAAGAGCATAAAATTTTCCTTTGAATAATCTTGATGGAACAACGAAGTCTCTTGCTCCTTCTGGAGATGATGCTGTTAAAATTGGAGTTTGAACTTCTGTAAATCCTAAGTCATACATTTTATTTCTTAAGAAATGAAGCACTTCAGCTCTTAACAATAAGTTATTTTTAATTTTGTTTCTTCTCATATCAAGATATCTATATTTAAGTCTTAGATCTTCTTGAGCAGTTATATTTTCTTCTAAAACGAATGGAAGTTCATCACATTTTGATAATACTTCAAATTCTTCAACTTCCATTTCAATATTGCCAGTAGGTATATTAGGGTTTTTACTAGATCTTTCAACAATTTTACCTGTTACTTTGATTACATATTCATTTTTCACTGTGTCTGCAACCATATAACATTTATTTTCTGGATTAAGTGCTAGTTGCATAATTCCAAATTTGTCTCTTAGATCAATAAATATAAGTCCACCTAAATCTCTTTTTTTAGCAACCCAACCATAAAGAGTAACTACTTCACCAACGTTTTTTATACTTAAATCTTTTGAATATAGTTTCTCCATAATATCACTTACTTTCTATTACATATGCATGTCTAAATAATCTACTAAATCATTTATTTTTACATGTTCTTCTTCTTTTGTTTTATTGTCTTTAATAACAACTTCATCATTTGCTAAGTCATTATCATTTAATACGATTAAATATTTAGAATTAAATCTTTAAAAGCTCAATTTAAGAGCGTAGATAGATTTAATTCTAAATATTTAATCGTATTAAATGATAATGACTTAGCAAATGATGAAGTTGTTATTAAAGACAATAAAACAAAAGAAG
>JAILQR010000036.1 GCA_024698845.1 Bacilli bacterium
TTTTTCATATAATCTTTTATGAACTATGAAAATATATATCGAAGACAAAAAGTATTTATTAGTGTAGTTGTTATTTTATTTATTACTGTAATAATAAAAATATTTTACTCAGAATTTATTGGTTATAAAAAGATTAATAAACTTGCAAATGAATTATGGAATAGGGAACTTCCTATTACTGCAGATAGAGGATTAATACTTGATAGAAATGGAAAAGTATTAGCAGGAAATATAACTACAACATCTTTAGTTATAATTCCAAAGCAAGTAAAGGATAAAGAAGATGTTGCTTTAAAATTATCTAAGATACTTAATGTATCTTATGATGAAATGTATAAACATGTAAGTAAGAAAACATCTATTGAAAGAGTCCATCCAGAAGGAAGAGGTTTATCATATACTATAGCAGATGAAATAAATAATCTTAACTTAGATGGAGTATATTTGCTTAAAGAAAGTAAAAGATATTATCCATATAAGAATGTTTTATCTCATGTACTTGGTTATGTTGGTATAGATAACCAAGGGTTATCTGGAATTGAAAGTTATTATGATAATTATTTAAAAGGTACTGATGGATCAATTAAATATATTTCTGATGGTAAAGGATATAAGCTTAATAAAAGTGAATCTTATGAAAAACCATATAATGGATTTAATGTATCACTTACGATTGATTTAGATTTACAGCTTGCTATTGAAAATGAACTTGATATAGCTATAAGTAAGTATAATCCTGAAAATGCCTTAATAGTTGCTATGGATCCAAGTAATGGAGAAATACTTGCTATGGCATCTAGACCTTCTTTTGATTCTAATAACTATAAAAATTATGATGTAGAAACTATTAATAGAAATCTACCTATATGGAAAACTTATGAACCAGGATCAACATTTAAAATTATTACATATGCATCAGCAATTGAAGAAAATGTGATTGATATATTTAATGATACTTTTTATGACACTGGCAAAGTAAAAGTTGCTGGTGCAACTCTTCATTGTTGGAAACATGAAGGGCATGGTCTTCAAACATATTTAGAAGTGCTTCAAAATTCATGTAATCCAGGTTTTGTATCTATCGGTCAAAAACTAGGTAAAGATACGTTAATGAAATATATAAATGATTTTGGTTTTGGTCAGAAAACAGGTATTGATTTAAATGGTGAAGAAAATGGTATTATGTTTAAAAAAGAAAAAATGGGTGAAGTAGAGCTTGCGACAACTGCTTTCGGACAAGGTATATCAGTTACTCCTATACAACAAGTTAAAGCTGTAAGTGCAGTAATCAATGGAGGTAATTTATATACTCCATATATTGTTAAAGGTATACTTGATCCATCTATTAATGAAATGGTTTATAAAAATGATAAAAAGTTAGAAAAGAAAGTAATAAGTGATAAAACAAGTGAACTTACACGTTATGCACTTGAAACTGTAGTAGCTTATGGAACAGGTCATAATGCGTATTTAGAAAACTATAGAGTTGGGGGTAAAACTGGAACAGCACAAAAAGTAAATAATGGTATTTATATGCAAGGTAATTATATATTATCTTTTATTGGTTTTATGCCTGCTGATAATCCAAAGATAGTTGTTTATGTTGCTATAGATCATCCAAAAAATACAATTCAGTATGGTGGTACTGTTGCAGCTCCAATTGCAAAAAATGTTTTTAAAAGTGCTGCAAAGATATTAAATATAAAAAAGAGTAAAGATTCTTTACCTAAAGAATATTCGTGGCTTGATGAAAAATATTATATAGTTCCTGATGCTGTGGGAAAGACAATTAAAGAGGCAAAATCTTTATTAAAAGATTTTGAAATTAAGTATGTTGGAACAGGTGATACTATTATAAAACAAAGCCCTAAACCTAATACAATGAGTAAAGAAAAAGGAACTGTTGTTTTGTATCTTAACTAATGTCAATTGTTGTAAAATATTAAGGTATTATAAGTATAATTAATCTATTTATAGTATAATAAATCTTAATAAGGAGAGGTGTTTTATGCTTATTCTAGCTAAAGCTGCTCTAGCAATGATGTTAGGGTTTGGATTATCAATTATAGCTGGTTTAATAATTGTTCCACTCTTAAGAAAATATAAAATGGGACAAAATGTTAGTTTAACTGTTGGTGAAAGACATAAAGCAAAACAAGGTACACCAACAATGGGTGGTTTAATATTTATTATTCCAACATTATTAGCTATGTTATTTTTATATCTAAGAGGAAGTATTTCATACAGTCATAATTTATTAATTCTTATATTTGTGTTTGTGTCTTATGCAATATTAGGTGGAGCTGACGACTTTATTAAGTTTAAACAAAAAAATAATAAAGGTTTATCAATTGGTACGAAGTTCTTACTTCAAATGTTAATTGCTTTAGTATTTTTCTACATCTTTATGAAAAATGGTGGAGAACCAACTCTTGCAATTTCATTCTTACATATAGAAATACCTATGGGATGGACATTTGGTTTATTTATTTTATTCTTACTAGTTGGTTCATCAAATGCTGTTAATATAACAGATGGAGAAGATGGACTTGCTGGCGGACTATCTGCAATAGCATTTGTAGCATTTGGTATTATCGCATGGAATACAACATGGATGGAAGGATATCAAGAAGTTGGAGTATTCTCATTTTGTTTAGTTGGTAGTTTACTTGGATTCTTAATATTTAATTCACATCCAGCTAAAGTATTTATGGGAGATCTTGGTTCACTATCACTTGGTGGTGCACTTGCAACTATAGCTGTTATTACAAGACATGAGATTTCTCTAGCTATTATAGGTGGTATATTTGTTGTTGAAACATTATCATCATTAATTCAAATTATTGCAATTAGAAAATTTAATAAAAAAGTATTCTTAAGAGCACCACTTCATCATCATTTCGAAGTGTTAGGATGGCCAGAGACTGATATTGTTAAAATGTTCTGGACTATAGGATTACTTTTAGCAATGGCTGCAATAACTTATGGTGTTTGGCTTTAATTGATATGTCCTCAAATGCCAGATATTTCAGATACGAAAAAGATAATGAAGGAAATAGACATTTCATAAAAATATGTGGATGTACAAAACTGAAATATCTGACATTTCAAAACACATCAACTAAAATTTAAGGTAGTATTAAAAATACTATCTTTTTTTATATATATTTTAAGATTATTAAAACTAATATAGTGTTAATGAAGTTAGACTAAACTTGATAACGGTAAGTTATTATAGAAGAAATATTTTTAATTTCAACAGCTTCGACAAAACATATCAAGACTTCTATTTAGTCGACAAAAAAAGAAACTATTTACTAGTTTCTTTTTTTTCTTTTATAAAGTATTTATATGAATCTTTATTTATATATATTGCAATTATTAATGCTACATATATACTAACTGCTGGTGTTACGAGTACGTGTCCTGAGAATAGGGCAAGTAGTAATATAAGTACCATGCTTAGTTTAAATTCCACTGATTCAATTCCTTCATATTTAGTTTTAAAGTATTTAACTATAAATGGTATTAAGATAATAAAATATAATATACATCCAATAATTCCGTTTCTATAGAATACTTCAAAGTAATCGATCTCAATGGTTTTATCACTTACATTATCAGTTGCATAGTTTTCAATAAATCCCATACCAAATGTTTTTTCATATATGTTTGTTTTTAAATAATTATTATGAGTATTTTTTAAGAATGTTAGTCTTTGACTAAAAATGAAATGATCAACTAATTTATAATCAGTAAATATTTCACTATAGTGATCAAAACCCAAGAATTTTTTATGTATTTGAATATTTTCATAGAATGATGTTTTAGGAATAACTATAATTGCTGCAATTATTGCAACAACTCCAGCAGATGCTAGAGATATAAATAATTTATATTTTTTTTCTTTAATCCATTTAATCATGAAATATATTGTATTAACCATAACACTTATTCCAAGACCTAGTACCGGAACTTTAGTTCCCATACTTACAAATACATAACATGTTGCTAATGTAATTAGCAATTTAAATATAATATTTATTTTTGATTTAAGTAAGAATAATATCATAAATGGAGTAAGGATACATAAAATATTTCCTATAGCATTTGCTGATAGGAACCATCCAACTGTTCCTACTTTTGAATGATAATAACTTAGATATCCTGTGTTAGTTATGTTAGGAATAAATACTAGTATAATATATGTTAAATAAATAATTATCAGTTTATTTAAATCGAAATTAATTTTCTTTTCTTTAAATAAATCAACAAGCATTAATAAT
>JAILQR010000043.1 GCA_024698845.1 Bacilli bacterium
TATGGAATTAATGGATATACAGATGAAATATTGTTGAAAAAAATTAAAGAAATTACTCAATTCCTTTTGGAATTAGGTTATAGTAAAGAAGAAGTTATAAAAATGACTAAAAGCATGCCACAAATATATGGCCTTAGTATAGAAAATATGAAACAAAAAATAGAAGACATAGTTTCGTTGGGTTATAGTAAAGAAGAAGTTATAAAAATGACTAAAAGCATGCCACAAATATATGGTCTTAGTATAGAAAATATGAAACAAAAAATAGAAGACATAGTTTCGTTAGGTTACAGTAAAGAAGAAGTTATAAAAATGACTAAAAGTTTACCAGCAATATATGGCTATAGTATAGAAAATATGAAACAAAAAATAGAAGACATAGTTTCGTTAGGCTATAGTAAAGAAGAAGTTATAAAAATGACTAAAAGTTTACCAGCAATATATAGCTATAGTATAGAAAATATGAAACAAAAAATAGAAGACATAGTTTCGTTAGGTTATAGTAAAGAAGAAGTTATAAAAATGACTAAAAGTTTACCAACAATATATGGCTATAGTATAGAAAATATGAAACAAAAAATAGATTTTTATGATTCAATCGGTATGCATCAACTTGCAGTAGTAGATTCTAAACTACTTATGCAAAGTGTAGCACTTTCTTATGCAAGATATCAGTTTTATTTGTCTAAAGGGATTATAGTCGATATGGATAATTATAGAAAAATATTTATAAGTAATAAACAATTTGAAAAACAACATGGAATAGACAAAAAAGAACTATTGAAGTTATATAATTATGAAAAATATGCGGAGGTAAAAAATGATAGAACCTTATAACATGGAAATAGGTGATGAAACACTAAAGAGCATGATTGAAATTAATCCTGAAATAACTGAACTAACAAATCAAGAAATAATTAAAAAGGTGGAGATTTTAAAAGAAATTAATTGTAGTAAAACACAAATATTAAGCATAATAATCAGCAATCCATTATTTTTAAGTAGAGGAATAAATGAAATTATTAAATTATTAAGTTATTTACAGGAAATAGGATTTACATGTTTAAATATATTATTTGATTCAAATCCATATATATTAAATTTAGAACCATTTGAAATAAAAAAATATATAAACAATAGAATTAATCAAGGAGAAAACTTAGACGATATAGTAGATGATTTAGATAGTAACCCATATTTATTCCAAGAAATTTAGAGTATCAAACTAAAATACTATTATAATTAATTGTTCTTGCATTACCAAAAACCATTGATTGGGATAAAGGGAAGAATACAAACGTCACAATATGAAGTTAATTATGAAAAGAAATATGCTGTTGATATAGTTGCTGAAAAAGTAACATTTCTATCAAGTAAAAAGAAAGATGAAGCAGAGTAATATTTCTGCTTTTTATTTGTACGTTAATGTAGTAAAAAAGTTAATAATAAATGCATACTATTTATGATATAATATACCTAGCGGAGATTTCTAGTTATGGCAAAAGAATATAATTATAAGGACAAAGCTATAATTGAATTCTTAAAAATCAATGATGTTGATTTTGAAAGTTTTGATGCGCGTATTTTTACAACAAAAGATATTAATCCAATATTTGCTAATTACGGAATTGAATCTTGTACCTATTATGGTTACGTAAATATGAAAGATTTAGTAGGTGTTCATAATCACGAATTTAAATGTGGATATCCTGAAATACTTGATGAGTATTTTTCGACCTCTCCATATGCAAGCTACTATTTATCAAGAAGTGCAGGTATGTTAAAATTGACTGCGGAAAATGCACTTAATAATCTTGATCCGAGTTTTAGTGAAGATATAATTGATGTTATAAAAATTGAAGATAAATACTTTATTAGAAGAAATGGGTTACACAGGTTTTTAATATTAAGATTACTATATTTAAATGCTGTATCAAAACTTAAAAATCCAACAACTGAAGACTTGGAACAAATTAAAGCAAAATTTACTATACCATGTAAAGTGACTGATATGGATTTAGTAAAAACATATTGTTATTTTATGATTGATACATTTCAACAGTATAATGTTATGAATTCTGAAAATATAAATCGATCTATGTCAAGAACTTTAAATAACGAAAGATTACATAAAGTTAGCTACATAAAAGATGATATAGAGCATGTTGTTGAAGTAGATGATGCAAATTATAATATCCTTCAAACTCACGTTCATAGTATATTCAATCATTATGATAATGATGGAGATTTAACTGCTCATGGCGAAGTATCATATATGGGACAAATGAAACCAGAAATAATATCTGATGAAAGATTAATTAAATTAACACACGATATTGTAAGTACATCAAAGAAAAAAGACAAATTAATATATGATCCTTTATGTAAAGATAATATTTGTGATTATTACAATTCAATACCAACATTTAAATGGTTTATAGATGCATATTTTGAAGATTTAGCAAGAGAAATTAAGATGGAATGTTTTAAAAATGAATCTAGTAGAAGATAGTAAAATTGCTGATAAAATA
>JAILQR010000071.1 GCA_024698845.1 Bacilli bacterium
TATGGAAGTATTAATAGTGTATCAAGAAGTGATGTTAATATAATTTTATCTGTTAATCCTGAAAAAGGTAAAATAATTATTACATCTATTCCAAGAGACTATTACGTTAAACTCCATAAAAATGGCGAATATGATAAATTAACTCATGCTGGTATTTATGGTGTTGAAGAATCCGTGTCAACTATAGAGGACTTACTTGGAATTGACATAAATTACTATGTAAAAGTAAACTTCACATCACTTGTTAAATTTGTTGATACAATTGACGGAATAGATGTTGATTCAAAATACGCATTTAAATCTGATGATGGATACTCTTATAATGTGGGTAAAAATCACTTAAATGGAAAAAAGGCTTTATCATTTGCAAGAGAAAGACATGCTCTTCCAAAAGGTGATAAATCAAGAGGAGAAAATCATCAAGCAATTTTAACCGGAATTATAAATAAAGTATCTAATAAATCAATTTTAGTAAAATACAATGATTTATTAAAATCATTAAAACCATCTATAGTAACTAATTTCAC
This sequence comes from Bacilli bacterium, assembly GCA_024698845.1. Lineage (GTDB taxonomy): Bacteria > Bacillota_I > Bacilli_A > RF39 > UBA660 > RUG13160. The sequence continues at coordinate 528 of JAILQR010000071.1, forward strand.
GAATTCTGAAATTACAAGCTTTGTTAAAAATCAAATTAAAAAAGACACTAAATGGCAAATTGAATATGTTAATCTTGATGGAACTGACGGATATGAATACACATATTCATATCAAAGAAATAAATTATATGTTATGATTCCAGATGAATCAACAATAGAAACAGCAAAAGAAAAAATAAATGAATTAATGAAAAAAGGTAGCAAGTAATTGCTACTTTTTTTGATATGTTTTGTCGAAAGACTAGCATTATAAATTAAATAGATATAAAATTGCCAAAAAGGAGATATTATGAAATACGAATACAATAAAGGAATTCTCTTTGTGAGATTAAAAGGTGATCTAGATAGAAGTATATCTAAAGAAATAAACACAAAGTTAATTCCAACAATATTATCACAAAAGATAAAGTATGTAGTATTTAATTTATATGAAGTAAATTCAATTAATGATTTTGGAACTGACGCTCTACTTAATGCTAAATGTGCAGTTAAATCTGTTGGAGGAAAAGTGTGTATATGTGACATTTCAGATAAGATAAAATATAATGTAAAGAAATTACATTTTAATTCATACAAAGATGAGTTAAGTGTAGTTAACTTAATAGAGGTTAACTAATGAGTTCAAATATTAAAGAAGTAGAAAACATGATTTATAAAATAGCATATACTTTTACATCAGATAAAAACTTGATTGAAGATTTGTTTCAACAAGGAGTAATTGGTTATTTAAAAGCACAAAAGAATTACAAAGAAGATAAAAACGCTAAGTTAACAACATATGCTAAACAATATATATTTGGAGAAATGTATAATTATATTAATGGAGTATATAAAGGAGAAAAATTAAATAAGGATTACATTAAAATGTATCAATTAGTTAATAGATCAAGAGAGTATTTATCTCAAGTGATGGGCAAAGAGCCAACAGTAAAGGAAATTGCAAATTATTTAAATATGAATGAAGAATATATTACTGATTTAATATTTTATATGAGTAATAATTTAAGCATAGATTATGTATATGATAATGAAGATGAATATCAAAATTATTTTGGAACATATGATGAGTACAATTTGGAACTTGATGAGTATTTATCTTATTTAACTGATGAAGAAAGAAAAGTGATCGAATATAAGTATATTAATGGTTATTCACAAAGTGAGATAGCTAAGCTTTTAAACACGTCACAATCAAGCGTATCAAGAAGTGAGTCAAAAGGACTCGAGCGTATAAGAAATAAAGTAATTGTATAATTTAAAATATAAAAGAAATAATACCTACAAGAGGAGGTATTATTTTTTGAATATAATTGAATACAAAAAAATTGTTGATAAACACACAAAAAAAGATAAAAAAGATAGAAATTATGTTAAAGCGTTTATGTCTGGAGGCCTTTTAGGTTTTATATCACAGTTAATTTTTATAATCTTTACATCAGTATTTAAATTTAGTGAACATAGTGTATCATCATATATAAGTTTATCTATTATTGGGATTGCTTCATTTTTAACTGCTTTAGGTATTTTTGATAAAATAATTTTAAAAGCAAGATCAGGTCTAATAATTCCAACAACAGGATTTGCACATTCTGTCACTAGTAGTGCTATTGATTACAAAAAAGAAGGTTTTATAAATGGAATAGGTAGTAATGTATTTCATTTAGCAGGTAGTGTAATTTTATATTCTATAGTGGCAAGTTTTATTCTTGCTATAGTAAGGATGGTAATCCTTGCTTAGTTATAAATATAAAGATAGATATATAAATAGGTATGATGCAATTGTTGGAAATAATGAACTTGAAGGAAACATATCAAAGAAAATAAAAACAATTGATAATTATTATTATGGTGAAAAAACTTTTGAACAATCTCAGATAAAAATGCAAAAAGAAATAATTAATAATTTATTAACTGATAAAACAAAACTAATAGTAGGAGGAGATTTATCAAATCAAATAGGTTTAACTTCATATGCACTTTGTGAAAAGAATATTTCTTTTTTAGGAATATACTCTGCTTGTGCATCTTTTGTTGAAGGATTAATAATAGGTGAAAAATATATAAATGATAATACTGAAGTTTTAGTATTAACTTCTAACCATAATTTAGTCTCAGAAAGGCAATTTAGATTTCCAATTGAGTATGCAAATTTAAGAAACGTTAATTCTACATTTACTTCAACATGTGCTACTGGTTGTGTAATATCAAATGAAAAAAGTAATATAAAGTTGGTATCTTCAACAATCGGAAGGGTAATAAATTTAAATATCTCTGATCCAAATTTAATAGGTGCAATAATGGCTCCAGCAGCAGCTGAAGCTATATATGAACATTTAGTAAATAATAGTGAATCTTTAGATGATTATGATTTGATTTTAACTGGAGATTTAGGTAATGTTGGACTAATGATATTGAAGGATTATTTAAAGGAAGAATATAATATCGTAACTAATAAAATAATAGATGCAGGTAGCAACTTATATAAGAAAATAAATGAAATTAATGACGGAGCAAGTGGGCCAGCAACACTTCCTTTATATCTTTTTTATAATATTATCGATAGTAATAAATACAAAAAGATATTAGTCGTTGGAACAGGTTCACTTCATTCAAGAACTATAGTTAACCAAAAATTAAGTATACCAAGCGTTGCTCATGTTATAAGTATAGAGGTGGTGTTATGAGCTTAATATATTCATTTTTATTTTGTGGTCTGGTATGTTTATTATCAGAGGTAATTATTAATAACACTAAGTTATCTCCAGGACATGTAACTAGTTTATTTTCTGTTATTGGTGCTATATTATCATTTCTTGGAATATATTCTATAATAATAAAAAAAGCTAAAATGGGTGCAATAATATTAATATCCAATTTTGGAAATTCGCTTTATTTAGCAGCTATTGAAGGATATAAAAATAATAAAATTTTAGGAATACTTTCTAATATGTTAAATAAATCATCGATAGTACTTTCATCTACAATAATTTTTTCTTTTATTTTCGTATGTTTATTTAAACCAAGGGACTAAATAGTCCTTTTTATTTTATTTTTTATTTGTTATAATAAAGAAAGATAAGAAGGGATTATAGTGGCTAAGAAAAAGGTTGAACCAATTATTATTAAAGATGAGGAGTTAATGCCTACAACATTAGGTGAATACTCAAATAAAACAAAAAGTCCAGTTGTACTTTTCTTAATTATTATTTTGTTTGCAACTATTGCTTTCTTTTTACCAAATATTCAAAATTATTTAAATAACTTAAAAAGCGGCAATAATAATGCTCCTGCAGTAGTTGATGATAACGATCTAGATAATACTGATCCAGATCCAACTAATGTAGATAATGATGATAAAAAGTATGAACTATCAAACGATACAATGGTGGAAGCAACAGACTTTAATATTAATAGTGTTACTGTTGGTGAATCAACAATTAGTATTAATATTACAAGTAATAAAGAAACTTTAGACATAGATTCATATTACTTAGAATTATTTGATGCTAATAATACTTTCTTAGGAAGAGTAAAATTGGGCTCTGATAAATTATCTAGTGGTCAATCAAAAGATTATACATTCAGAATGATTGACGGAGCTACACAATTTTCTATAACAAAAAAAGCAAATGAAGATATGCCTGAGGTATCACTTGATACAACAGACAATGGAGAAGCAATGCTTGTATGTAGCACAAGTAAAGGATCTTATACTTATACATTTATTGATAAGTATTTAACTAAAGTTGTTTATACATATAGTGCTCCATTTGTAGAAGATCAATCTTACTATAGTGAACTTACAAACTATAGTAATATATCAAACAGACTTAACACTATAGATGGTGTAACAGCATCGCTTACAACATCAGAAAATGGATTTACTTATACACTTCAAGTGGATTTAAAAACAGTAAGTGATATGTCACAATTAAACGATGATAACATTTATGAAATTAAAACACTTGCAAAAGTAGTTAAGTTCAAAAATGATGCAAAAGGATATTCTTGTAAATAGAAAGAAGGAGAAGATCAATGAATAACATCACGATCAACGATTTTGAAGGTCCACTTGATCTTCTTTTGCATTTAGTAAAAACTTCAAAAATGGATATTTATGAAATAAATACAACTTACATCATTGAAGAATATTTAAAATATATTAATGCAATGCAAGATTTAAATATCGATGTTGCAAGTGAATATTTGGTGATGGCAGCAGAACTTATCCATTTAAAAAGTAAAATGTTAATTAATTTAGATGATGAAGAAAGTGTTGAAGATGATGAGTATTCAATATCTAGTGAAGATGAATTAAAACAAAGATTATTAGATTATGAAAAATATAAAAAATCTACAGAATCTTTTAGACAACTAGAGGAAAATAGAAAAGAGTATTTAACAAGATCTCCAGAAAACATTTCTGAGTACGCTAAAGAAATAAAATATAATATGGATTTATCTATTCAAGATCTAATTAATGCTTTCTTAGAATATAGAAAAAGATTAGATAATGAAAAACCACTTGAAACAAAAATAACAAGAAAAGAATTAAGTGTTAAAGATAGAATAGTTCATATTAGAAATATATTAAAAGAAAAAAAGAAAATAGAATTTACAGAACTTTTTGAATCATTTCAAAAAGATTATGTTGTAGTAACATTTTTATCAATATTAAATATGAGTAAGAATAGTGAAATTATTCTTTCACAAAAAGATAATTTCAGTCCTATAATGATCGAAAGTAGGTTATAAAAATGAATTTAACAGGTGTGGTTGAGGGTATTTTATTTGTAGTTGGTGATGAAGGAATTACACTTCAAGATTTATCAGATACACTAGGTATAGATGTAACTGAAACCAAAACAATATTAAAAGAACTTCAAAATGAATATGAAAAAGATAATCGAGGAATAAGAATAAGTTTTTTAGGAGATGCATTTAAACTTACTACTAAAAAAGAACATAAAGAATATTATGAAAAATTAGTAGATCAAGGTGAAGCAACACCTTTATCTCAAGCATCACTTGAAACACTTGCAATTATTGCATATAATCAACCAATAACTAGAGCAGAAGTTGATCAAATGAGAGGAGTATCTTCTCAACATATTATAAGAAGATTAGTTGCGAGAAATTTAGTTAAAGCATCTGGAAAAAGTACTCTTCCAGGAAGACCTAATTTATATGCAACAACTTCAGACTTTTTAGATTATTTTGGCTTATCTACAATTAACGACTTACCAAATATAGATATTACTGAAGATGGTGGAGAAGAAAAAGAATTATTCACATCTATATATAAAGAAGATATTGATAAGTAAAGTATTATTTAATATAATACTTTTTAACTGCCTGCGTGGTGAAATGGTAGACGCGTTGGACTCAAAATCCAATGGTAGCAATACCGTGTCGGTTCAAGTCCGACCGCAGGCACCAATATAAAAGTGATAACTAGAAATAGTTATTTTTTTTATGTAAATTTATACATCTAATTAAATAGCTAATAAACTATCTATGATATAATTTTTATAAGGTGATAGAATCATGGAAAAAGGTAAATTAATTGTTATTGAAGGTGCTTGCGATGGCATTGGTAAAAGTACACAATTTAAAAGGTTAAAAGAAAGATTAACTGAAGGTGGACTAGAAGTAGTTTCTCATCACTTTCCATCATATGGAACACCACAAGCTGCAGATGTTGAAAAATATTTGAGTGGAGAATTTGGAAAACCAAGTGAATTATCACCATACTTTATTAATGAGTTATATGCTCATGATAGAAAAGTAACATGGGATGAAGTATTAAAAAAAGAGTTTGATAGTAATAAAGTAATCTTACTTGATAGATATACAACTTCAAGTTTAATTTATCAATCAGCGTTAATAAGTGATGAAGAGGAAAAGAAAAAATTTATTGATTGGGTTGTTAATTACGAATATAAAAAGTTAGGTATTAAAGAACCTGACAAAGTAATATTTTTAACAGCACCATTTGATATAGTTACAAGATTAAGAAGTGAGCGTAAGGATAATGAGGGAGTAGTAAATGATATTCATGAGCAAGATTTAGACTTTATGAAAAAAGTTTACGAAAATGCCAACTACATAGCTAATTATTTAAACTGGGATATTATCGAATGTAGTAAAAATAATCAAATGCTTACAATAGATGAAATACATGAATCTATTTATCAAGCGATAAAAAAATAAACTTTGCATTTTATGCAAAGTTTTTATTTATATTTAATTAATACCTACAAATAATAATACTGTGATTGATATGACAAAGGAAGAAATTATATATATTGATAAACTATTTAATAATTCGTATAAAGAATATCTAAAACTCGGTAAAAATATAGAAGACCAACTTTTAATACATTATAAAGATCTTTTATATGATACTATGGATACCATTTTAGAAATATTAAATATAGGTGATAAATATGAATG
>JAILQR010000093.1 GCA_024698845.1 Bacilli bacterium
ACAGGCCCATCTCTAAGCGATGCTTTAAAGGCACCTTTAATCCGTAGATCACATTCGGTATTAGCAATCGTTTCCAACTGTTATCCCCAACTTAGAGGCAGGTAACCCATGTGTTACTCACCCGTTTGCCACTAGGTGGAAGATCCACGTCATAATAAATCCGACTTTGTGCAAGCACTCCATTTTCAATATTAGTCAGTGGGCCACCTCGTTCGACTTGCATGTCTTAGGCATGCCGCCAGCGTTCATCCTGAGCCAGGATCAAACTCTCATTAAAAAAGATTCTATTTCTAAAATCTATTAAATTTAGTTTAATCTAAGCTACTCAATAAATTGACTTTTCTTACTTAGTTTTCAAAGATCATTTCAGCACCTTTTTTTCTCGGTGCACTAGTAATATATCAAACCTAAAAGTTAAAGTCAACACTTTTTTTTAACTTTTTTTCAAAAAAACGACATTTTTTGTAAAATGCCTATTTTACAAGGCAAAAATGGTTCGTTTTCATATCACTATTAATATAATTTATGCAAAAAAAATAAAAAAATGTTTAAATTTTTTTATTTATTTTTTGCAAGTTTTAAATACTTGTCATAATACATTGAAACAGTTTCTTTACTAAATGGAAATTCATTTCTCTTTTTTATCTCAATTAATCTTGATAATTCCTTTTTTAAAATATGATCAAGTTCATCAGAATAACTCATTATCTTTTTATGATAATTATATTCATTTCGATCTAGAACTCTAAATCCTCCATCTGGAAAAACTCGAAGATCTAAATCATAATCGATATATTTTATTGCATTATCTTCAATTATAAATGGAGATGCAATATTACAATAAAAGAACAATCCATGTTTCTTTAACTGTCCGATTATATTAAACCAACTATGGCGGTAGAAAAACAGAATTGCCGTTTCCTTAGTTCGATGACTTCTACCATCACTTTCTGTAAGTTTAGTTCGATCATTTGCACAAACTAAAATTTCATCACTTACATCAAGAACAATAGCCTCGTCACTAATACGGTCTATTTTACCATTATGTTTATAACAATGGATCGTTAGTCTATCGCCGACTTTTACATTATTCATAATCGATCCTCTTCCTATGTCCATTATAACAGGTAATAAAAAAAAGTACAAACATATAAAAAAGCTATATGTCTAGTTCGAAAGAACTTCTATAGCTTTTAATAATTGTGAATCGATAATCTTTGTAACATTTCCATTTACGTCTTTTTCTAAAGTTAAATCAACATCAACATCAGGAGTTATTCCTTTTTTATCAATGTTAGTTCCATTCGGTGTATACCACTTAGCTGAAGTATACTTTGCCATAGAACCATCTATTAGTGAAATTGTTTGTTGTACTTTGCCTTTTCCATATGACGTTTTGCCAACGATAGTTGCTCCATAGCTTTCTTTTAGAGCACTTGCAACAATCTCTGCTGCAGATGCAGTATTTTCATCCACTATAACAACTATCTTATAATTAGTTTTAGCTTTTGTCTTGTCTTTTACAATATCATTTAGCTTCTTACTTTTTAAAGAGTATATTACCTTACCTTTTTCTAGAAATAAGCTAGAAACATCCTCAGCTGCATTTAGAAAGCCTCCTGAATTGCTTCTTAAATCAATTATAAGCGAGCTAATATTCTTATCTTTTAATTCATCAAGTGCATCGCTTACTTGGTTTGCAACTGTAGATGAGAATGTAGCTATCCTAATATAACCAATTGATGTATCATCAAGTACCTTGCTAGATATAGCAGGTACATATAGTTTTTCAGTAGAAAGTTCGAAAGTCAATTCCTCATTGTTTCTACTGACAGAAATTGTCATATTACCTTTTGATGATTTAATTCTTTTTGCAACTTCATCAGCACTTACATCTGTGACATCAATTCCATTAATTCTAATTATTATATCTCCATTAAGTAGTCCAGCTTTTTCAGCGGGAGATTTAGAAAATACTTCTTTAATCATATGATCTTCAATTAAAATACCAATACCTTTATATTCACCAGTTAAGGCATCATTTAACATACTAGTTTGATTAATATCCATATAAGTTGTATAGTTATCACCTAGATAATCAAGCATACCTTTAATAGCAGCTTCAATCATTTCATTTTTATTGATATCCTCATAATACTCTTCATTAACTGAAGAATATACTTCTAAAAATTGTCTTAAAGCAACATCGCCTTCAACATTTTTATATGAGATACCAGTACTTTTACTATATGATGAATAAACAATTATACCAGCGGTTAATCCTGATATAACAGCAGTAACAACCATTATAATAATAATAGTAGATAATTTTATGTAAGCTTTTTTTACATTCATTAGTATCCCACTTTCTCTTCTAATTAGAAATATAACATAATAAATAAAAAAAAGAAAGTTTATATTAAACTTCCTTGTTAAGTACATTAGCTATGTTTTCGTTACCTTCAACAAACTCTACTATTTTATTTTTCTTAACCTTTATTAGAGTAGTTCCCTTTAATTTAAGGTTATCTATAGAATCAGTTTGATAACTAGATTCTTTAGAAATAAATTTTTTGTTGAACTCATTATCTAAATCCGCAGTGTAAAGAGGTAAACTATTTTTACCTGAATTATAATCTGAGGCTTTATTCATTATATATGTATTAGCAACGTCTTTTGAATCTAAAGCAAGAACATAATATTCCTCATCTGCTCTTTGAAGTAGCGTACCAAGAATAATTGATTCATATTGAACCTTACCTTCATTATTAGTTCTTTTAATTTTTTCTTCTTTATTAAATACTGTTGTAGTTAAAAAATACATTCCGAAAAATAATATAACCAAAACCGCAAGTATTTTAATAAAACTTCTAATTTCTTTTTGTTCTTCTGAGTAATATTTTTCCTTTTTCATTAAAATCACCTGATAGGTAAATTATACAAAAAATAAAAAAGGAAAGCAACTACTTGCTTCCACTTACACTCTTCGCATCAGTTATAGATGATGCAACAGAAATCATCTCACTTTTTGTTAAAGTATTACTAGTTAGATAGTAGTCTATATTATCTTTGTTCCACTTAATATAATTGGAGCTAACAACACCAATAGTATCATTTATAAATGCAATATCTCCATAAACAGGTGTTACTGAAAATTCATCAGATATTTTAGACGCTTCTTCTATTAAAGTAAAAGGTTTTTCACCAGTAAATGTTAAAATAACTCTTTTTGATAATTCGTCACCTATCTTTTCACTACTAGTTAAGTACGTATTGCCAGGTAAATATAAAGGATATATGACATCATCTAATACATTTAGAGTTGTTTTTTCACAATTTGTTCCCTCACATACTTCCTCTTTATTAGAAATATATTCATCAATTTTAAAGTATTTATCATCTATATTCTTATTTAAATTAATTTTACTAAACTTAACTATAATTTCTTTCTTGTTATCAACATTATAAACTTCAACTTTTTTTAGTTTGTTATTACTATCAAAATAAATCTTTTCATACTTTAATTCACTATTGTTGGGATAGTTAACCATTGATTTTATAACACTATATTTTCCTTCTGTATAATATTTTGATTTGGAATCTACTCTTATATCATTAAGTAATGATGATAATAAATAACTTTGAGATGAATTATCCGGCCATGAACTTTCAAATTTAAAGCTCTTATTTAGAGATGGTGTTATTACATAGGCACAGTAAAGTTATAAAAAATATTTATATTTCTGTCTTCATCGATTTCTATCCTGTTTATAAGCTTTAATATAAGTTTCCTATCAATTTTATTATTTTTTAAATCACTCACAAGTTCATCAAGTATAGATATATCATTTTTATCGTAACGCTTAAGTTCTTCTTCCAACTTTATGTTTTCAGTTTCTATAAGTTTAATTTGCTCTTGGAACTTATCATATTGTCTACTAAATAAGTCATCACTGATTTTCTTATCAAGTTTATCATTATATATAATATCTATTTTATTGTTGATAATTAGTAGTTCATTATTATTATGTATTATTTTTTGGCGAAGTATATCGTTTTTACATTTTGCCATTTTACTATTTTCTAATCTTAATTTAAGCAAATCGAAATCGACATAATTTAGATGCTTTTTTATATCATCAAGTATTAAAAATTCTATATCCTCATATTTAACATTATGTGGGGAACATAATTTTTCGTTTTTTCTTTTTATATAATAACTACATGTTCCATAAATATAATTATTGGTACTTCCACAAACATTTCTAAAAGTAATTTTATGTCCACACTCACTGCAATAAATAAGTCCACGTAATAGCAAGTTATTAGTTATGTTATTAACACAGCTTATATGTTTATTTATTTCAAAAATACTCTTAGCCTGGTTAAAAACTTGTTCACTTATAATATTAGGAACAACATTTTTTGATATAATCCACTCTTCTTTAGATGTTCTTATTCTCTTTTTAGATTTATAACTTACTTTTCTTTGTTTTCCTTGAACTAAATTACCAATATATATTTCATTCTTTAGAATCGAATTAACTGTTCTTTGCGACCACACACCAATATGATTACACTTTGATCTAATATTCATATTTTTATTGACACTTGGTGTTGGAATTTTTTCTAAAGTTAATATGTTGCATATTTTAGATATACTGTATCCTTCTATAAATAGATTAAAAATTCTTTTAACAATTAAAGCTTCATCATTATTTATGATTAATTTATGATTATCAAGAGGATCTTTATTATACCCATAGGGAGCATAAGCTCCTATAAATAGTCCATTAACCTTTTTTATATATAGTGAACTTTTAATCTTGTTAGAGATATCTTTTACATACATATCATTAAATGCACTTTTAAAAACAAGCATGTCATTATTAGATGAATTAGAAAAAGTATCTATACCATCGTTTATAGCAACATATCTTATATTATGCTCTGGAAAATATTTTTCAACATAATATCCAAATTCAATATGATCACGTCCTAACCTAGATGTGTCTTTAGTTATTATCATATTTATCTTTTTAGATTCACAATCACGTATCATACGAGAAAAACTCAGCCTATTAAATGTTGTGCCAGATACACCGTCATCAACATATTCATCTATGAAAGTAAGATTATTATCATTTATATATTTATGTATTAAATCACGTTGAGTTTTAATACTGCCACTTTCTCCTAAATTTTCATCTTCTCTTGAAAGTCTTAAATAAATACCTACTTTATATTTATTATTCATCTCTTATGTTACCTTCCAATATACTGTATAAATATTTATATATTAATTCATTAATGTTAGTTCCATCAAAATTAATATTTACTACTTTATATATTTTCTTCATAAAACAAATTATGAAACATTTATAGATTTATACATATAAAAAATAGACAATTATTTCTAATTGTCTATTTTAATTTAAGAATATTATTTTCTTCTTTTTCTCATTATTACAACACCAGTAACAGAAAGTGTTGCAACAGCAAAGATACCAACATATAGCATAATGTCATCAAGTGTAATTGGATTATTTATTTTTGTATCTTCCTTAGTAGGTTCTACAATAGCTAAATCTTCTATATTTTTATAACCAAATGTTACTTCGATAACATCACTATTAACAGTTCCTTCAATATTATCTGGAAGTTCAACTAGTTCATAACCACTTGGAGTTACAGGTTTATCAACCTTATATGGAGTAAACCATTTTTGAATAGATATAATAGGGTCTTTAATGTCTTTTCCTGTATCTATATCTACAAGTTTAGTTATAACTTTAGCATCCTTAACAACATATTCATAAAGGACTATTATTTCATCTTTATCTACTGTGCCAGTTGCATTAGATGGCATTCCTTTTAATTTATATCCATTTGGATCTTTTTCTAAAGGACTTGTTGTATATGTATCCCCATATTTTTTAGGAGTAACAATATCTTCAGTAAATTTTTCACCACTGTCTGGATCAATGTATCTAGCAATTACATTACTGTCTTTTCTTACATAATAGTAAGTAACAGTAATACTGTCTGTTTCTACAGGTCCAGTAGCATTATCTGGAGTAGATACTAAGCTATAGTTAGTTGGAATTGGATCAAGAGCTACAGTAGTATAAGTGCTTCCATAAACAATTTCTTGAATATCATCATCAGCAACTTTTTGATTTGTATCTTGATCAATATATCTTGTAGTTACTATTCCCTTTTGTGCTCTAAAGTAATATGTAATCGTAGTCATTTCATCAATAACTTCACCAGTTACTTCTCCATCAGTTCTTGATAGGACATACGGAGCAGGAACACTATTTAAAGCAGGTGCTGTATAAGTTTCACCGTAATCATAATATGCTTGATCCTCATCTGCTATAGGATCACCTGTTTCTTCGTCTATATATTTTGTAATAACTAGGCCTTTATTTAATTTAGCATAGTAATAAATAATTTCTGTAAGTGGTTTTTCTAAGATACCACTTTCATCACCAACATGACCAACAAGCTCGTATAAAGCAATTTGAATTGGGTTAGTAATGTAGTTATAACCTATTTCATGAACTTCACGAAGTTCATCAGCAAGGTTTGTATCAGTATTTTCTAATTTATAATTTACAACAAGTTCACCAGTTGGATTTTCATAGTTATAAATTACTTCTGTATTATCTTGTGCATAGAATCCTCGATAATTATCTGGGATTACATAATCTCCATTAGAATCTTTAACAAGATCATATGAAGTACTAATCTTAGGTTCTGTAATATATTCATCACCTATTTGACCAGCCATAATTTCATCACTATCAATTTTAATAGTTGTATTTTTTAAATAGTGATGAACTATTACTTTAGATGACCCCAAAGCAAATGTTACAACAATATTTTTGTTTTCTGTAACGTTAGTTAGCTTATCAAGTGTTACAATACCATCTTCGTCCGCATTATAACCTACAGATTTACCGTTGACTTTAACATCTTTAACATAGTAACCTACATCAGGTGTAATAGTTATGGTATTAGTGGTATCATCACCATACTTAACTGTTTCAACTTCGTAAGGATCATTACCTTCATATAAAGTATCGTTACCATTTGTAACTTTATAAGATCCACCAGCATTACTTTCTATATTTATATTAAACTTTTTACGTTTATTAAATAATTCTAGTGATACAGCAGCTGGAGTTTCTGGAAGAACTTCATCTGATAATTCGAATGTTGCAAATAATTGGCTTGTATCAAAATCAGTAGCTTGAGTTGCATATGGATATTCATCAACTACAGATTGAATGGTTTTACTACTAGATGTTAATGGAATAGATATTCTATTAGTATTTGTATCATAGTAGAAACCAGTGTAACTTGAAGCATTACCACTTACTGGATATTTATATTGTTTAATCCATTCTACAGAAGAATCATTATTTACTTTATAGATTAATATATAATTACCAGAATTAATATGTACTTTTTCTCCACTTCGAAGTATTACATCATGGTCTTCTAATGATCCGTTTAGGATGAATATATATCCATCATCAAGTTTATATGTATATTCTGGTCTTCCACCATAATTAACTCTTTTGTAGTCATTTGATGTATCATATTCTTCAAGTTTCTGAGCACTATATCTTGAAACTTCGATAATTTTAGATAAAGTACCATTTGCATCAAAGTGTGCAAGAATAATTTGGTTCTTCTTACTTGGTTCATCAGGAGTCTGTACTTTTAATGCATCTATATCAATTACATTAGATGTTGATGTTCCAAACATTCCATCAGTATATCTTTCAGCTGAAGTAATATAGTCAAATGAACCATCATCGTAGAAATTAAATATTGATTCATTTGATACATTGCTACCGTAAATATATGGAGTAGAATGATATGTCTTATTAAATATTACAGGTTTTGCCCATAAAGCATTACCACTAGCATCAAATTTTCCAACTACCATATATTGGCCTCCACCAATATATAAAGATATTTCAACTTCAATTGTATTATCATCTAAATATCTTATTTCTGGATATGGTTCATATTGATCATAATAATATTTATTAGTAAATAAACTACTTGCGGCAGTTTCACCTAATTGTTCAGTGTAGAATTCTAATAATTTATCATACATCTTATCCATTACTGGGAATGCAGATATAGAGTTTCCCTCTTTATCATATTTAACAACATATACTTCACCATGAGTAGTTTCATTTGTTACAAACTCACCATTATCAAGTTCTATACCATATATGCTATAAGAATTTCTTCCACTAAGATATGCAAGTTTAACAAATCCGTTACTGTTTGAATCAAAAGCACTGTATTTATACGCATTTGGATAAGACATTGTATATGTATACTGATTATGATAATTTTCATCATCATCTTTTATTAAATAATAATTACCATATGTACTGTTAGGATTTTTCGGTGCCGATCCATAGTAATAATATAAAGTTGTACTTCCTGGATTTGTTAGATCAACTTCATTACCTTCTTTATCTAAGATAAGTACATATGTCTTACCAACTGCAATATAGTAATAATCTTCTTCCTCAGTAGCATGTAGATATGTTTGAGGAAAACATGATGTACAAGTATTAAGTGTTTGCTCTATTATCTCTCCAGGATGAGATTCATTAGTATATATGTATTTGGTATCATATGGAGTCATATCATATTCTTTATTCCACTCAACATGAGCAGATGAATCATACTTAACTAGAACAATTTTCTTATCTGTGTTATTAAGTGTAGCAGCTAAAACTCCATTATCGGCAGTATTGATAAGTCTAAATGGTTCATCAGATGGTAACATATCAGCACTTACAAACTTAACTCCTGCTTGAACAGCTGGTTTAGATTCACCAATACTGAAATATACAGTTTCATCAGATATATCATACTTTTCATCAGCAGCTTGAATTTCTTTTAATACATATGAACCAGATTTTAAGTTAAGTGATAACTCACCATTTTCATCAGTTTTTACAACATAATATTCTGTATCATCAATAACAATCTTCTCACCAATTGTTTTTCCATAAATATCTGTTGCTGCCACTAAATCTGTTGTTCCAGGTTTAACATAGAATATCGCATAGTATGTATTTGGAAGTCTATTTCCATTTTCTTCATCACTTTTTGTAACCTTGAATAATGGATAGTCTTCAACAGCTACTTTGAATTTGTTCTCTTCATATGCAGAATCTTCAAAATTTCCGTTTACTGTATAAGTTATATCACTTGCAGTATTAATTTTCGCATCTAGTTTAAATTCCCTTAATTGAGAATCAATACTATATCCTGCTGGTGCATATACTTCTTTAAGTGTATATTTATTAATTGTTGGATAGTTTCCACTTAATCCAGGAATTAAATATGTATTTCCTGAATAAGAAATTCTAAGTTCAACAGTTGCTTTACCTGTTGAATCAGTAGTTATATATTTACCGCCTTCAGGAAGTCCTGGACCACTAATTTTAAATTGTGCACCAGGTAACAAATCTCCTGTTGTAGAATCTACTTTTGAAACTTCAAATAAAGCTTTATCAATAACTTTAGTAGGTATTTCAAGAGCTAGTACAGGATTATCATTAGAATCTAAAGCATAGTTTCTAACTGATTGTGTAATATTTTCATTTTTTGATTCAACTGCAACATTTGTCTTTTGAGCAACAGCAGCAAGTTCTTTATCATATGTAGCTACACCATTAACATAACGGTTAACACCTATAGTTGTAGACTCACTAGGATTATAATAAGCATAACTTCCTAGATTAGAACTTCTATGATATTGAAGTTTTACATTGTATAAATGTCCAGCTTCAAATGGAACATACTCTACGTTATTATTTTTGTTAATTGCAACATTAACCGCTCCACTCATAGATATACTTTGAGCTGAAGTTGTATTTGAACCAGTATAATTTGCTTTTGATATTTCTCTAGATGGAGTAATATCAGTTAAATCATCAATACCGCTTGTAACATATAATTTATATGTAGAAGTTCCATTATCATTCCAAATGTCTTTTAGTGTTGATGATACACCTATACGATATTCATCAGTAAAATTAGATAAATCTATTGTTGCATTACATTCAAAGTCTCCGCCAGTTTGATTGTTAGCTGTTCTAGAATTCATTGAAATACTTGAATATGCCGATGCATTAATTTGAGAATTACATGTGCCAATTGCCATAGTTGGATCTTGTTTAGTTGTAACACTAGGTTCATGAGTAGAATTACTACGAACTAATCTAACTTCAAATTCAGAAATTGGAGAGTAATCACCCATTTGTACTTGTGAAATTGTATAATATTCACCTAGAACCATGTTGTTTAAATAAGCATGTCCATTTTCGTCAGTCCTAATATTTGTGCCATTTTCATGATTCTTACCAGTTACTTTAAATATTGCATTTGGTAAATCTTCATTATTAGCTACATTAAAATTATGTAGGTCAAGTGTATGTAGGATTTCTTGATCTAAATCAATACTTACAGTCGCATCATTATTTAGAGTAATGTTTCTATAATTTCCAGTATTTGATAATACTAAAACATCATTTTCTCCATTAGCAATACCAAAAGTTTTAGATTCTTCATCTACTTGATATCCACTAATTGCTGAATATTGTTTTAAAGTATAAGTTTTATCAACATATAATCCTTCAACCAATGCATGTCCATTTGTATCAACATTTATAGATCTTGTATTTCCGTCACTATCAGTTAAGAAATAAACACCATTAGGCACTTTATTATTTGAGAATGATTTATATACATTTAAATCCACACTATATTTTCTAGCAAGTCTTAAACCAATTTTTTGACCTGATACGTTTGATGAATGAGTACCAGCATCAGTTATATAGTCAAAATATGCACCATGTGTATAGTATGAAACTTTATTTAAATTAGCCGTTGTTACTGGAAGTTTAATAGGATAACTAAAATCTAGTTCTTCCCTTACATCTAACTCAATCTCATCATCTACAATAATGTAGTAAGACTTAATATTTTGATAGTCAGTCGGTGTTGTTATCCAACCGTTAGACAAATCGCTTATGTCGCTTGTTGGATTTTCTTGCTCAGAATATAGAACTTGTACTTTACCTTCAAGTTCTGAAGGAATAACTATAGGACCAGCCATAGTTGAGTCATATTCTGTTCCAAGTGTACCCTCACCAATTTGATAAGTATTTCCAACAAACCCAACTTTACCAATTATAGATATGTTTTTAACCGTAGTATCTGAGTTATTTAAAACAAATATATTCATAGTTGCATCACTTGATCCGCGAAGTGGATTAATATCTGCAACTAGTGGTGAAATAGTTTCTTCTCCACTACTTTCATAATCAGTTACAAGTGAACCTGTAATAACTTCATTAGGAGCAGTGAATCTAGCTGATGTAGTAGCTTTTGCTACAGTATCGTTTGTTAAACCATTACCATTAATATCATAAATATCAGCAGTTTCATCTCTATAAAGAGTTGCACCTTCACTATAACCATATAAAGTAAATGATAAGGCTTGAGTCGGCATCTTAGGATTAATTACAGCATCTAATGATACAGTAATAGCATTTCCATAATTATTATCATTATCAAACATTATTTTAATAAAGTTATTATCCCCTATTTTTACAACTTCAGTATTAATAATATTATATATTGTTGATGTTGCTTCAACATTATTAGCATCTAATATTTCTTCTGGTAACTTAACAAGTAAAGTACCTTTAGTCCAATTTCTCGTATTAATACCAGTACTATTTGGAGTAATAGTCATTGTCATTGGGATAGATGAATCTGAAATTTCTCTTTCATAACTTGACTTATCTAATTCTATTTTTACATATGTACTCTTAACATCAAATACAGCATTTCTACTTCTAGGTAGCGCAGTTGATTCATAATCTCCATTACCTAAGTAATCTTGATATACTTCAAACTTAGTTTGAATTGATTGTGCAGCAGCCATTGTACTTTCAGGTACATTATCAATTAATTTCTTAACATTAAATTGTTTTACAAACGAAACATATAAATAGATTGCATGACCAGCATCAAGTTCATTAGTAACAAGCTTTACTCGTTTAACTCCTTCTGGTAATTCTAAATCCTTATTTTTATTTTCGCTATTAACAACAAATAGTAATTCATCTGTTTCAGCATTTCTTACTTCAACAATACCTTGTTTAAAGAATGATACACCCATATCTGATATTCTAATAGATTTTGTTGTTATGTAATCATCATAACCATTTCCTCTGTCAGTATATACAGCTTTACCACCAGCTCTTGAATCTATCCAAGATCTAATAGTCCAGTTTTGATTAAATGTATAATTATCTGGATCTTCACTAGAATTATAAGCTTCCATTATAGGTGATTTATCTACATAGTAACTTTCTAATTCTGTAACCATTTGACCAACTGTTATAACAGATTCATCTAGTAAACCTGGAGTAACAGGAACTAATCTCGTAATTTCATGAGAGAATAAAGCATCTTTCTTATTACTTTCAACTAAAGTATATTCTTTATCAGCAATACCAACATACCAAGCTTTAGTATTAAGAGTTACTGTTTCTTTTTTAACATTATCATTTACAGGATAAGTAACAGTTACTGTCCATTTAGTAGTTCTTGCTCCGTTTTCTTTAGTATTATACGCTGTATTAGTTATAACTCCATCTTCAATAGTAGCTCTTCTATAAGCTGTGAATTTTTGAGTTTCTGGATCATAATCAACTACAGCATTACCTCCTAAAGCACTAACTCTAACACTAGTTGGATGTTCACCCATTAAATCAGAAACAGTACCTTCTAAATGTGATTCATATATAGGCATTGAATCATAAGTATCTTCAACATATACATTATATGTAACTGTGAAGTTATATTCAGATGTATTATTACCAAGTTTTACATTAGTATTTATATATTCAGAATATGAATCAACTAAGTATGTAACATCTTTTTGTATATGTTTTTCCTCACCAGTAATATTATCAACTACAGTACCAGTAAATATAACTTTATTATTACCGATATATTTATTTAAATCTTTATCGATTCTAGGAGATACATTTAAATAGAAAAATGAAGAAATACCATTACCAATAGTATTATTTAATGTAATAGTTTCAAAGTTACTACTATATTCAGACTTAGGCATAATAGAACTTCTTGGTACAGTACCAGAAACAACTACATTTGAATTATCAAATTCTATCTTTGCATCTTTAAGTGTTACATCACCTAAAATTTTAAGTTCAAAGTATAATTTGTCACTACCTCTATTAATAATTCTAGATCCACGATATCCTTCAGCTTCTCCATCACCATCAGTATCTTTTAAGAAAAAAGCATCGAATGTAACGTAATCTGTTCCATCTATTTTTTCATCATCATCTTCAACCCTGATGTAATCTTTGTAATCCTTTGCATATTGTGAAAATGTTATTTTTTTACCACCTATAAAGCAGATAGCAAACAAAAAAACACTTAATATTCCTATTAAAGTCTTAATTTTATTATTTCTATTCATTTTTCCTATTCTCCCTCTATTATAATTTTAACTTTTTTGTATAATTGTGTCAATGTAATTACATTAATTTTTATTACTTATTGAAATATCTTTAATATTCTGAAATGATTAAAAATTATATATATAAAAAAAGTGAACAATTAAGTTCACTTTTTTATTTTTTATTTTCTTCTTTTACGAAGTACTACAACACTAGCAATAGAAAGTGTTGCAACAGCAAAGATACCAACATATAACATGATGTCATCTAAAGTAATAGGATTACTTATTTCATCATTTTTAGGAGGAACTATAGGAACTTCTGGTGTAATACTTGGTGTTGGTTCTTCCTCAGGAGTACCCTCTTTAGCATAAACATAAATAATTGTTGTGCTTTCTGCTTCGACCAATACAGATTTATTAGTAGGTTCCATATATAGTTTATAGCCTTCAGGAATTTCAGCTAATGGTGTAGATGTATATGTTTCTCCATAGTATAGTTCTTGTTGAACATAATCTGCTATATCTAAATATGAATCTTTATCAACATATTTAACAACAACAGTTCCTTTTGGCTTTCTATATCTATATTCTACAACTATATTATCTCTATCAACTGGTCCAGTAGCATTATCTGGAGTTTCAGTTAATACATAATATGCAGGTAAATTTGTTGGTTCACTTGTTGTATATGTTGAACCATATGAATATTCATCAACTTTAGGATCAACTACATTGTTTTCATTATCTATATCAATATATTTAGTAGTAACTATTCCTTTTTTAATTCTATAGAAATATGTTACTTCTGTAATATCTTCTGTAGCTATGCCATAAGTATTTCCTTGAGATGATACTAACACATAATTTGTTGGAGTCGGATCAAGAGGTGTTGTTGAATATTCTTCATTATAATCATAGTAATCATATGTAGGATCTGAAAGTGGTTCATTACTTTCAATATCAACATAATTTGTTACAACTAACGCTTTATTACCTCTAGCATAGTAATAAGTAATTTCAGTTAGTGGTACATTTAATATACCATCTTCAATTCCATCAACAGATACAAGTTCATATAAAGCAATGAATATTGGCTCAGTAACATAAGAAGAACCGCGAGGTTTAGTTTCAGTTTTACTTGGAGAAAGAGGAGTATCAGTGTTTTCTAAATAGTAATTTACTCTTAATTGTGCTTGATCAATATAGTAGTAAGTTACCTCAATATTGCTTTGACCGAATAATCCTTTGTAATTACTTGGAATTACATATTCTCCGTTATCATCTTTAACTAAATCGTATTGACCTGTAATTTTTGGTTCAGTTATATAATCTGATCCAATTTGACCTGCTAAGATATCATCTCCAGCAATTCTTGTAGTAGTTCCATCTAGATAGTGATGAACTATTACTTTAGAATCACCTAGTTTGAATGTTACATAAATATGTTTATTTTCAGTAACATTTTCAATTGGATCTAAAATCGCAACTCCATTTTCATCAACTGAGAAATCTATCTTATTATCATTGATAGTTATAGATGAAATATAATATCCAGCATTAGGAGTTACTTTAACTTCATTTACAGTAGTATCTCCATATTTAACATTTTCTACAGTACCAGGATCAGTACCATCATATAAGATGTTATTTCCACTTGATATTGTGAATGTACCAAATCCATTAGATTCTGCAGTTACTTCAAATACTTTTCTTGTATTAAATAATTCTAGAGCTACTTGACTAGGAGTTTCAGGTATAACTTCATCATCAATTTTAAACTCAGCAATCATCATAGTAGAATTTCTGTCTGTATTTAAAACATTATACGGAAGTTCTTCACCTATTTTTCTAATTGTTGGAGTACTAGCATCTAGTAAAATTCCAAATTTATCATTAGATAAATTAGATTCATATATAAATCCTGTTTGATTAGAATAAGGATATGCATATTGTTTTATCCATTCAACAGATGAATCACTGTTTACTTTATATATGATAACTGAAGGAGTATTTTCTAATACGAACTTTTCACCACTTTTTAATATTACTTCTCTATCTAGATCATTATAGAAGTTATCATTTTCTAAAGCAGCTATATATCCACCATCTTCAGTCTTACTAAAGAAGTATAAATCTTTAAAATGCTTTACATTATAGAAGTCAAGAGTTGTATCAAATTTTTCAAGTTTGTTTGTGTTAGAATCTTGTAATTCAACAACATTTACTAGTTTACCAGATGCATTATGTTCAAGTACGCTTAATGCTGAATTTGCTTCACCATCATGTCCTGGTTCTTCAGGGAATGTAAATTGTTGATCAGCAGTATTAAATAATGGATTAGGTGATTGAGAATCAGTATATTTAACTTTTTGATACGTTGCAAGAGATGCAGAGCCATCATCATATACTCTAGCATAGTTTGTACCATTTCTTTGAGTTCCACTTTCATCAGAATATCCATTAACACCCATTGGAGTAACAAATTCTAAATTACCATCTTTATCAAACTTAGCATGGAAGTACATAGAATTATTTCTTGATGAATGTCCACCAGTATATACGTTAATTAACATAGCTACGCTACCGTCATCAAGATAATTAATTGCATCCCTATGTAGTGAACTACCATTTAAACCAAAGTTACTTGGAAGTTCAACATTATTAGCAGCAGCATAATCAATAATACCTTGTTCAAGCTTATCTAAAATATAATATCCATCAACTAATTTACCGGTATTATCAAATTTATATACTATGTAATCACTAGTTCTTCCAACAGGAACAACAGTTCCATCACTTCTATAAATTCTATAGTATTGCCCGTCTAGGAATGATAACCCAGCGACACCTTTAGCACCGACATCAAATACAGGATAACTCATGATGTAGTTAACATATAGTGAACCGCTAAAACTATAGTAGTTTTCAGTATCCCCTTCTTTTACATAATATGGGTAATTTTGTGAAATATTTTCATATGAATTCCATGCTGTAGGATCAGTACTATATGGAGTAAATCCGGTAGAAGCATAATGATATGTCTTTATACTATTTGGATAAGAAGCTGCAGTATCATAAATTGTATTACCAGTTTCTTTTTCAACTAATACTACTTGCATTGGACTTATAGCGAAATAGTATCCTTTATCGTTTTCTAACATATCCACGCTGCTATCCGAAGTATAACTATTAAAACTTGGTTCAGTATAATAAACTCTTTCAGGATCATCATGATATGTGTACATATAATTTTCATAATATCCACATGGAATATCTTTTGTCCATTCTACATTGAAATTGCTATCATACTTAGTTACACTTAGCACGTTATCTACAAGATTTGAAGTAAGGTACCCACCATCATTAGTTTGAAGCATTCTCATACCACTATTATATCGTGTAGCTCCATCAAATACTTCACTAGCTTTAATAAATGTTATACCTTTAGCTTGGTAATTCTTTCCTTCACCAATTGAGAAATATGTTTCTTGATCAGAAATATCATATTTATCATCAGCAGCTTGAATTTCTTTTAAAACATATCTACCAGCTTTAAGAGCTAATGTAATTTCACCATTTTCATTTGTTTTTACAATATAATAATCTTCTCCGTCAATATTAATTTTATCACCAATATAGTTATTATTAATATCTGTAGCTGGAGTTTTATTTCCATCATCATCAATTGAATATATTACATAGTAAGTATTAGGAAGAACATTTTGAGTTTCTGCATCCTTTTTAGTTACTTTAAATAGTGGATAATCATCCATTACAGCGTTATATACACCATTTTCGTAGCTTGTTTCTTTGAAAGTATTTCCAGTTGAATATTTAATTGTTGAACTAGAAACATCACCACTATTATCGATTTCTTTATCAATAGTAAATTTTATTTCTTTAGGATCGATTGTATATCCCTTAGGTGCTGATACTTCTTGTACAGTATAAATATTAGTAAGCGGATAATCATCATCAAGTCCTAAATTCCAATAATTACCTGAGAATGATTGGAATAATTCGATTGAAGCATTACCACTTTCGTCAGTAGTTACATATCTAGGTGATGCAAATCCTGGACCAGATATTTTAAACTGAGCACCAGCAAGCGGATTATTATTTGTAGCATCAACTTTCTTAATATTTAAAACAGATTTTTGAATTTGAATATTTGGTATATCTAAATCTAAAATTGGTCTTTCAATATCAGAAACATCGTAATTTTCAAGTGATTGAATAACTTTATTATTATCATCATTAGCTAAATTACTAACAGCCGTAGTTGCTACTAATTCTTTTTTTCCATTAACAGGATAAATTCTAATATATGTATTAAAGTATGGTCTAGAAGTTGTTCCACTTCTATGATATTGAAGGAATACATTATATTGTCTTCCACCAACAATATCTCGCATTATTTCTCCTTCTTGTCCACCACCCATAGCTTGAGTTAAAGAAGCCTTTTGAGAAATAGTTGTTGAATATGTAGGAGCTTTATCCTTATTTAATTCGATAGCATAAGGCGCAGCCATTGGATTCATATTACTTGAAATAGCCCAAGTTAATGATGAATTAGCGGATGAGTCCCCCCA
The DNA here is from genome assembly GCA_024698845.1 of Bacilli bacterium. GTDB lineage: Bacteria > Bacillota_I > Bacilli_A > RF39 > UBA660 > RUG13160. The sequence goes on from JAILQR010000093.1 coordinate 18,148, forward strand.
CGCATCATAAAGTGAAGAATCAAAATCAACTCTATATGCATTTTCGTAATTTAATAAGTCTAGTACATAATTACAATTTTGTTGCATTTCACTAGAACCAGAAGTTCTAGTTGTATTTAAATAAAATTCACTATGATCGCTATACCATGTATATTCAGAAAAGTTTACTGTTGGACTACAGTAATTAGTTATTTTCGGTAATTGTCTAGATGTAAGTCTTAAGTTATGAGTACTAGCATCTCTTGATACCTTAAATTCAAAATCTTTAACTTCTGGATATCCTTCATTTAAAACTACTTCAGCTTTATAAGTTTTATCTACAACTAAATTATCTAAATAAGCATGTCCATTTGCATCAGTTCTTACATTTGTACCATTTTCATGGTTAGGTCCTGTAATTTTATAAATAGCATTTGGAATACCTTCATTGGTAGAACTATTAAAATGATTTAAATCAAGTTTATATAAAACTTCTTGATCTACTCTTACTCTAACTAAGTCACGTGTTGCTCCATAATCCCAATCACTAAAACCATAATTTGAAAAATATAGTACATCCTCATTTTCATTACTCATCTCAAATGATTTGTCAGTAGTTATTGAATAACCAGGATATGCACTTACTTGAGATAAAGTATAGTATGTATCAACATATAATGAATTTACTCTAGCATATCCATTTGAATCAAATACAACTGATCTTTGATTTCCATCCTCATCAGAAAGAATAAATACACCACCAGGAACAATTACATCATCTGAATATATTTTCATTAAATCAAATTCAGCATCATATAATCTTGATAATCTAACTCCAAGTTTTCCACCTGAAACTTCAGAGGAATATAACCCAGCTTCAGTTATATAATCAAAGTATGCACCATGAGTAAAGTAAGAATATTTATTTAAGTTTTCTGTAGTTTCAGGAGTTGTTATTGGATAACTAAAGTCAACTTCTTGACCAACTTCTAGTTCATAGTCTCCATCGAAGATAATCATATAAGATTTAACATTTTGATAATCTGAAGGAGATGTTGTCCAACCATTAGATAAATCGGATTGATCACTAGTTGGATCAGCCTTTTCACTATATAAAACAGTTACATCACCTTGTAGTGCAGCAGGAACAACTATAGGTCCTGACATATATGTATCAAATTCAGTTCCAAGATCACCTTCACCAATTTGATATGTATTTCCAACATAAGCAACTTTACCAATAATACTTAAATTTTTAACATTTGATTCAGAGTTATTTAATACATATAACTCTATATCTGCTTGGTTTGTTCCACGAAGTGGATTTAAATTTGCGATAAGTGGTGAAATTGTTTCACTACCTTTATCATCATAATTTTTAATTATAGTACCTGTTATAACTTCATTAGGAGCAATGAATCTGACTGCTCTAGTATCATAAGCAACTTTTTCATTTAAAACTCCATCTATATCAACGTCATATATATCAGTATTTGTATCTCTATATTGAGTTAATTCTAAGTTCTTAGCATATAAATGGAAAGTACCAGTAAATGTTGATGACTTAGGATCAATAATCGCATTCATGTTAACATTTATTTTTGCTGGAACATTACCTTCAACATATACTCTTATAAATTTCTTTCCACTAATTTCTAATTCTTCAAAGAATGAAGCATTAGGGACATCTAAGTCTTGAATATCAATAATTTCGTTTGGAACTTCTATTAAGAAATATCCACCTTTACTCCACGAAGAATATCCTGTTTGACCACCATTTTTTTCAATATATAGTGTCATTGGTATACTTGATTCATGTGAGTTTCTTTCATAGTTAGATTTATCAAATTCTAAATCTGCAAATGATTCTTCAACAGTAAATACTGCTGATGATGTTCTAGGTATTGGAAGTGACCCAACTATTACATTTGGATCGCTATAAGCTTGTTGAGCATCAAATCCACCTTGAATAGTTCCATCTCTTTCAATAGAATCTTTGCTAAAGTTTGTAGCAATCTTATCAAGTTCAAATTCTCTTGTTAAGTAAACAGTCATTTGAACACTAGTTCCAGGATCTAGTTCATTAGTTTCAACAATAATTCTATGAATGTCTTCATCAAAATTTAATGTTTTACAATTATTAGAACCATTAATGGCAAACAGCGTTTTTCCTGTTTCATAATTTTTTATTACTGCTTCTCCGCCATTTCTACTATACAGATCACCAAAACATACTCTAACAGTTTTATATTTAGCATAGTTTGTATATTCACCTAATCCGGTATCAGTATATACAGCTTTACCACCTAAATCTTTATCAATAACAGAACTAATCATATATCTTTGGTCAAATTTATATGTCCATGAAGGAATATTAGAAACATTATCGTACTTAGCAATTATTCCTGATTTACTTACAAACCAGTTATTGACAGCATCAGACCATTCACCAATTCTAGATTCTGAATCATCTAAGAATCCATCCTCTGCAGGAACAAGTCCAGTAAACATATGTCTTCCATTAATAGTAACATGCGTACTATCAACAGTTTCTAATTCTTTATTTTTGAATCCTGTATGCCATGCCTCAGCATGAATAGTAGCTTCTTTTTGATAAATACTAGAATCATAAGGATATTCAACTCTTACATACCATACTGTATGTCTTCTATCGTATTTCTTAGTATCATACGCAGTCTTAGTAATAACTAAATCTTCTAGTTCAGCAGTCTTAACAGCTTCAAATGTTTGATTAGAAGCATTGTAATTAGTTACTACATTTGATCCATTAGCCGAAACAGAAACACTCTTTGGATGCATTCCTTCTAAATCAGAAATACTACCAGATAAATATGATTTATAAAGTGGAGTTTGGTTATAAGATTCATAAGTATCAATTGTATATGTAACAATAAATGAACCTAGTACGCCGTCATCATCTATTGATTGAATATTTGTTTTAATATAGTTAGAATATGAATCAACTACATAACTTATTTCTTTTCTAATATTAGTAGACTCACCAGTTATGTTATCAACAACAGTACCTGTTAAAATAACCTTATTTGTACCTATAAATTTAGTTAAATCCTTTTCAACATCTGGTGATACATTTAAATAAAATAATGAAGAAATACCATTACCAGCATTTTGAAGAGTTATATCATGATAATCTTCATTATATACTGTAGTTGCAAAAATACTACTCTTAGGTAATGTACCTGATACTTTAACATTCGAATTATCAAATGAAATAGTTGCATTAGTTAAAGTAACATCACCAAGGACTTTTAATTCAAAATATAATTTATCACTATACTTATTTTGAATAGTAGCACCACGATAACCTTCTGCATTACCATCATCATCTTCATCACGCAAGAAGAATGCATCAAATGTTACGTAATTAGTACCACTAATACTTTCGTCTCCATCTTCTACTTTTACATAGTCCTTGTAGTTATATGGACTATTTTGAAAAGATATTTTTTTGCCACCTATAAAGCAAACCGCAAATAAAAAAACAGCAAGAATTCCCCATAAATTTTTGTTTCTAATTAACTTCTTCATATTCTAGACTCCCTCTAGTATAATTTTAACTTTTGTGTCTATTTTTGTCAACGAAATAACCATTATTTATAAAGGCTCTTGAAATATTTTTAGAAAATTGAAATGATAATAGATAAGGCATAAAAAATGTGGATAACCCCACATAATTTTTTTGATAACTTTTCTGTGCCTATACATAGACACCGTCTTCATTTTTTAAAATTATTTGTCTATGTTTATTATCTAAATTACTCAGTTCAACTCTATAAAATTTATCTTTTTTATAAAGGACGTTCAAATCATAATTATATTCTTCTTCGTCTCCATAAATTTTCATATTGGCTAAAAGTTCATAACTATTAGAGTTATTAACATCATCACTAAAAGATTTAGTTACACTACTTATATCACTTTTAGTGCACCCAGTAATAAAAATAACAGTTATTAACAATACTATTATCTTTTTCATGTATAAATCACTTTCCTTTTCATAATAAAATATACTTTATATATTTAATATTTATGAATGTATAATTCATAAAAAATAGTAAATAATACTATCAGAAAGGAATGTATACATGATAACAATACAAAAAATAGCGCTATTTTTTACGATTATTGGAGCTTTAAACTGGGGATGTATAGGATTTCTAGATTTTAACTTTGTATCATCTATATTCTCAGCTAATGGTGCTATATCAAATGTCATTTATTCTCTAGTTGGTTTATGTGGACTTATCAACATTGGTTTACTATTAACTGACTTAGAGCATGATGATCATGAGGATGTTCACACAAGAAAAAGAGTAACTCGCTAATGAGTTACTCTTTTTTATTAACCATTACTAATTTTAATACCTATTGTATTACTTACAACATATGATAATCTTGGATCACTATTATCGATCTTAACATCAACATCATAGTCTCCAGCAGAATACTTACTTAAATCAATGTAAGCATTAATATCTTCAGGTTTAAGGTTATCAATAACTGATTGAACACCTTTAACTTGGATAACAATATTACTATTTGTTGTAGCATTAGCAACAAGTCCTGATCCTAAATTCTTAGGAGTTACAGTATCCGGTTTAATTTCGATTGTTTTTTGTTTTTCATCATCGAATGAAAGTGTAATAGTTGCCATATCTGCACTCATGTATTTAACACCTTGAGGTTTACTTAGAGATACAGTATATGATTTAGAATCATTACCACCTTGTCCAGAAACATTAACTGTCACAGGAACATTTTTAATGTTAGCTAGACTATCTTTATCTCCATAGACTTCAATAGAATATGATTCACTATTATTAATTAATATTTTAGAAATAGCCTTACCAGTTAATAATTTACCAGTTGTTCTAACACTTACTGGAACAGTAACACTATAAGTATCAAGTTTAATAGTAGCGTTTAAGCTTCCAGGAACTATTTCAACATCATCAATTATTTTACCTTTAGAGTCATATGCAACTAGAGGTATATTTTCAAGTTCATAAGAACCAGCTTCTTTTAACTCACTATTGCTTAAATCAATTAAAGCTTTAACTGATGCTATTTCATTTAATCTTTCCTCACTACCTTTAACAACTACTTCAGATTTAGATAATTCTACACTATTAACACTAAGTTTAGAATTTAATTTCTTAACATTTAATAGTTCATAGCTAACAGTAGATAAACTACTGATTTTATCCTTGATTCTGATATTAGCATAAGTAGGATTTAATTTATATGATAAAGATGAAATAGATTTAGTATAAGTAAGTTTTACTTTATGAGACATATTACTAGGTTGATAATCAGTTAAATCAAGAATTACTTCATGTTCTCCTAATTGTTTAGCTAAGTAAATATCACTTTTACGACCTGTTAAAACCATATCTACAGTTTTAGGTGCACCTTCAACAACATATGCTTCATCATTATATTTAACAACTACTGGAATGTTAGTAATAACTTCAGCATCATTTTCTACCAAATTAATTACTTTAGAATCAATTAAGAAGAACATTATTATAGCTAAAGCTAAAGATGCGTATACTAAGAACTTAGGTCTATTAATAAGTCTGTTTAAATAACTTTTACCTTTAATTTTTTCATTAATATTATATATAAATCTACTAATCGGAGTAATAATAATCTTGTCTAATAATTTATATATAGATTTAAAGAAAGCAATAACTATATTAAGCACCTTATTCATTAGAATCTTCACCGCCTTCTTTATCATCAGCTTCATAGAAGATTTCAGCTTTTGGACTTAATTCTTCTATTAGAGCCATTCTAAATTCATCAAGTGTTAAATTATAATTTAGTGCCCCATCACAAGCTATAGATAAACGTCCATTTTCTTCTGAAACAACTAATGCTAAAGCATCAGATTCTTCAGCTATACCAAGAGCAGCTCTATGTCTTGTACCAAGTCTTTTATTAAGTGATGGATCCATGCTAGTTTTAAATACAACACCAGCACAAGTAATTCTGTCTCCTTGAATAATTACACCACCATCATGTAGTGGAGCATTTGGGAAGAATATTGTTTCTAATAAGTCATCAGATAAATCTGCATAAACTTTTGTAGCTGGATCAATATATTCTTGAAGTGATACTTCTCTTTCAATAACAATTAAAGCACCAATTCTGTTTCTTTTTAAATATTCAACAGCTTTCATTATTTCAAATACAACATGTTCTCTTTCATCAACTGTTAAGATTTTATGTCTTCCTAAAAGTTGAGTTCTACCAATAGTTTCTAAAACACTACGTATTTCAGGTTGGAATATAACAATGATTGCAAGTGGTCCCCACTGTACAACATATTCTAGTAATATACCAACAGTGTATAAGTTAAGTAGATTACTTAATAATTTAAAGAATAATATAATAATTACACCTTTAAATATTAAAATCATCTTTGTGTTATTTTTAATATTTTTAAGTATGTAGTAGAAAACAAGCCATACTACACAAATATCAACAACTTTAGTAAAAATAGTCCAAACCATTGACCATGACATTTTACTCACATCCTTATTCTTGTTTTTTAATTATAGCAAATAATATAAAATTTATCTACCTTTTTATAATATAAAATAAATAAAAAAAGTAAGCGATTAACTCGCTTACTTTTATTCATTTGATGAGCTTATTACCATTTCTTCTGGATTACTAGCAGATGCAACATTATTGTTATTTGAACCATCGGCATCTTTCTTTTCCTTCTTTGTATAACCGATTAAAGAAATACCAAAGAATATAGCTAGTATAATAAATAACCAATAATAATTAGTTAAAAATTTAAGAAAATTTAACATCAAATCATCCCTTTTTATTCAGCAATAGTAAGTTCTCTATCAGCTGGTTGAATTTGAATAAATGTATTACCGTCATTTACTTTTAATTCAGTACCATCTTCATAAGTATATTTTGTTTGAGCTGTTCTTGATTCTTTACTCCATTTAATAGGTACAGCATAACCTTCAGAAATATAATATCCTGTACCAGAACCGATATTATGAATTTCTTGTCTTCCATTATATCCGTCTGGAGATACAATATTATTGTTTTTTACTTTATAAGTAATTATGTTTTTAAATGTATATTGATTTTTAGTAATGTAATCAGTATGAGCTGTTCCATTTACAAATCTCTTATATACTTTATTTTCTGGATCATAAGTATAACTTGTTGTAGTTCCTTTTGAATAAGGAATTGTTATGTTATTAGCAATAATTGCTCCAGTCTTTTTATCAAGTTCTACAGATTTAGCACTATATTTTAGTAATCTTCCTACATTTTTATTAAGTTCTGTTCTCTTTTTACCAACACCATTTTTATTTAGTAATTCAGTATTAGTAAATAAAGTATGTTCTCTAGCTAGTCCTTTTGGATTCCATCTAATACCAGTTTTAGGAGCTTCAGCTTCAATTCTATCAATACCTAAATTACCGAAGTCTGCTCCAGCTTGTGGACTATATCCATTATGAACATAAATAGCATCATTTTCTTTAACATAGTCTAAATAATAATGTCTAGAACTTCTAACAGGTCCTATTTTATCAACTTGTTTATCAGATTCAAAAATAGCCATGTATCTTGTAATACCACCTTCAACTATCATTTCGTAAATGATGTATGCATCTTGAAGTCCACTATGCATTTGTCTAGCAACTGCTAAATTATTAATCATAATAGCAAATGGTCTTTTATTTGAAGTAGTATCAATTATATTAATTTTTTCCTCAACTTTAACTGGTTTACTTTCACCTTTTTTATTATTCTTTGACGAAGTATTTTCATTTTTATTTCCTCCGAATACAAAGAATAATGTAGTAGCTATAGCTAGTACAACTAAAACTAGTGCTATAAGCTTAACTTTTTTATTAACTTTTATTTTTCTTTTACTCATGTCTAATTCTCCTAACTTATAAAAAATTATAACATAAAAAGAGCTAGTTTAAAACATATTATTAGCTCTTTTTAAATCTCTTTCTTTAATTGTTTCTCTCTTGTCGTAAAGTTTTTTACCCTTACAAACACCAACTAAAACTTTAACATAACTACCCTTAAAGTACATCTTAAGAGGTATTAATGTTAAACCTTCTAGTTTTATTTTTTCTTCTAATTTTTTTATTTCTTTTTTGTGTAAAAGAAGTTTTCTACTTCTTCTCTCGTCATGATTAAACTGATTACCTTCTTCATACTTAGCAATGTATGCATTTGTTAATACTGCTTCGCCTTTTTTTATGTGGACAAAACTATCTTTTAAATCAACTGAGCCTTTTCTAACTGACTTAATTTCTGTCCCAACTAAAGCAATACCAGCTTCAAGTTCTTCTAAAACAAAGTAATCAAATCTAGCTTTCTTGTTTATTATTTCCATTACTATCACAAAGTTCAAAATCTATCATAGAAGCTTCTTTAGAAGCAGCTATGACTTTAACGTGAACTTCATCTCCTATTCTATAGATTTTCTTAGTATCTTTACCAACAAGAGATAAAAGATCAGGTACATAATTATACATATCGTCTTTTAAATTTCTAACATGAACTAAACCTTCAATTAAATTAGGAAGTTCAACAAAGAAACCAAATGATGTTACACTAGTGATAATACCATCATATTCTTCACCAATATGTCTTTCCATATATTCCGCCATCTTCATATCATCAACATCACGTTCTGCATTAATTGCAGCTTGTTCTCTTTCACTTGAATGTTCAGCAATTTGAACTAAGGCAGAATTGTAATAATTTATAGTATTCATAGACATATCATTATTAAATAAATATGTTCTTAATAATCTATGAACAGTAAGGTCTGGAAAACGCCTAATTGGACTTGTGAAGTGAGTATAGTTCTCACTAGCTAGACCAAAGTGCCCTATATTATCTTTTGTATATACAGCCTTTTTCATACTTCTTAAAAGCATGCTTGATAAAATTTTAAATTCTTTCTTTTCATGTAATTCATTAAGAAGTTTTTGCATTGTAAGTGGAGTAAGTGAATTAACCTTAGTTTCCAGTTTATAACCTAGTTGCTTAACTAGCTTTAAGAAATCTTCAATTTTTTCTTCACTAGGAATATCATGAACACGGTAAATAAATGGAAGATCCATGTTGCTTATATATTCAGCAACCGTTTCATTAGCTATAATCATGAAGTTTTCAATTAATTTTTCTCCATCTCCACGTTCAACTTTAATAATATCAATTGCAACTCCATCATCATCTTGAATAATTTTGGGTTCATCAAGATCAAAATCTATATATCCTTTTTTTACTTGATTTTTACGAAGAAGTTTTGCAAGTTCATTCATTTTTAATAAGGTTTCCTTACATTCTTCATAACCATCAGGTACTTCATTATCCATTAGTATTTTATTAACATCTTTATAAGTCATTTTCTTGCGACTCTTGATATAACTTGGATAAATTTCAGACACTATAACATTACCATTTTTATTAATAACCATATCACATGTGATTGATAACCTTATAACACCTTCGTTAAGTGAACAAATACCATTAGATAATTTATGAGGTAACATTGGAATAACTGTATCTGCTAAGTATGATGAGGTACCTCTTTCAAATGCAGCATCACCAAGTGCAGTATTATCTTTAACATAATAACTAACATCAGCTATATGTACACCCAAGCGATAGTTATCATCTTCCATTTCTAAACTTATAGCATCGTCGATATCTTTTGTATCAGCACCATCTATAGTAAAGATCATTTTATTAGTTAAATCACGTCTATTATATAAATCTTTATCTAAAACTTTAGTTGGTATATTTTCGAGTTCTTTTTCAACATCTTTTCCGAAGTCATCATATATACCATACTTATATGCTATGCACTTAATATCCATTTTAGGATCATTTTTGTGACCTAAAACTTTAATTACAGCTCCTGCGTAAGTATTAACAGCAAGCGTTTTACCAATAGATACTAGAACCTTACTTCCTTCAACACAGTTTTTAAGTGTAGATTGTTCTAGTTTTATTTTAATACCCAAGTTATCTTCTTCTGGTTTAAAGTACATTTTTCCTCTTTTATCTAGTACTATTTCACCAACAATATTCTTTAAATCTCTTTTAAGAATTTCAATAACTCTTCCTTCTGGCTTTAACCCTTTTTTAGTTATTTCACACGTTACTAAATCATTATTAATTGCACCATTTAAATTATCTGCAGAAATATATAAATCATCTTCTTTAGGAATAAGTACAAATCCAAAACCTTTTCGATTAACTTGTAATTTTCCACAGTATACTCCTGGGCAGTTATCAAATAAAATGTATTTTCCCTTATTAGTTCTAAATATTTCACCATTTTTTTGCATTTCATCAAGTAACGCAGTAATTTCGTTTAATTCATCTATTGTATGAAGTGCAAGCAAATTATAAATATCTATAACTTCTAAAGCTTTCTTTTCTTTTTGTAAATAAGTTAATATTTTTTCTTTCATATTAAACTCCTGATAATGTGCAAGTTTTCTTACCATTCGAATCCCAACTTACACTTATTTGAAGTGATGGATTAATTGGTTGGTTAGTTTTAGGATTAATTAAATCATCAGATATCATACCATCTTTAATTAAATCATCAACAGAAACCGTACAATTTGGATAACAATTACTTTTCTTTACTTTATTAACAGTTAAATCAATAAACACACAGGCAGCATCTTGAACTTTAGTTTTAAATTCAGTTATTTTACTTTGTTCCCTTTTTTCTTTCATATGATTTAAATTAACAGTAACTATTGTTGCTATTAAAATCATAAGACCTATTGATGCTATTAACTCTATTAAAGTAAACCCTTTGTTATTTTTCATTACACTTCACATCCTAACATTATTATAACTCAATTCATGAGAAATAAAAAAAGATAAAGTGTTTAATTGCCTTATCTTTTACATTAAAAATAATACTAATGATATAACGAAGAATACAAGTCCTAGAGCTAATGTAAGTCTACTTACAAAAAGTTCTACTCCTCTTTCCTTCATATTTTGGAAAAGTGTTTCATTTCCACCTGTTATAATTTGTCCTGCATCACTTGCTTTATTACTTTGAAGAAGTACGATAGCAATAATTAATACAGAAACAACTAATAATATTGTTTCTAACATAAAATCTCACGTCCTGTCAGTAAATAATGTACCATATATACGGGTTTTATGCAACAAAAAAGCTACTTTCTAAGTAGCTTTTCCTCTATTCTAAGCAATTGATTATATTTTGCAATTCTCTCTCCACGGCTAAGTGAACCCGTTTTAATATATGGTATAGAAAGACCTACTGCAAAATCAGAAATAAATGTATCTTCTGTTTCTCCACTTCTATGTGAAATAATTGGTACATATTTATTCTTTTTAGCTAATATTAAAGTTTCAATTGTTTCACTTACAGTACCAATTTGATTAGCTTTTATAATAATTGCATTACCAGCACCCATATCTATACCTTTTTGTAAACATCTTGAGTTAGTAACAAAATAATCATCACCAACAAGCATTATTTTATTACCTAATAATTTAGTAATAAGTTGAAAACTTTCAAAATCATTTTCATCAAATGGATCTTCAATACTAATAATTGGATATTTATCAACAATATATGAATAGAATTTTAATAAATCTCGTGCTGATAAAACTCTATTATCTATTCTATATGTATTTGTATTTTCGTTATATATTTCTGATGCAGCAACATCAAGAGCGATAAATACATCTTTACCAGGTACATAACCAGACTCATTTATAGCTTTAACAATATAAACTAAAGCGTCTTCTGTTGATCTAAGTGACGGAGCAAAACCTCCTTCATCACCAACAGCAACATGATAACCATCCTTTTTTAATATATCTTTTAAAGTATGAAACACCTCTGATCCAACTCTTAATCTTTCTTTAAAAGTTGGTACTACTGGAACAATCATAAATTCTTGAATTGCTAATCCAGAATCGGCATGTGCTCCACCATTTATAACATTCATCATAGGTATAGGAAGAGATACTTTACTTGTAGATAAGTACTCCCATAATTCTTTACCTTCTAAATCACAAGCTGCTTTAAGTGTTGCAAGTGAAACAGCTAATGTTGCATTAGCTCCAAGAGTACTTTTATTTGTTGTACCATCAATTTTTTGCATAATTCTATCAATAACAACTACATCAGCTTTTTTACCAATTATGGCAGGTTTAATAATGTTATTAACATTGTTAACAGCTCTTCTGACGCCTTTACCATGATATCTTTCATCTTTATCACGAAGTTCAAGAGCCTCTCTTGAACCAGCAGATGCACCTGAAGGTACAGATGCTCTATAAGTTTTGTTATTATCTAGTATTAAATCTACTTCAACAGTAGGATTTCCACGACTATCAAGGATTTCTCTAGCTATTAAATCTTTAATCACTTCTATCAACACCCTTCTTAATATTAGTATAGACAATCTAAGATTTTTAAACAATAAAAAAAGTAACGTTTTACGTTACTTCTTTACTACTTATTTTTCTTAATTATTTCGTCTTCATGGTTATTTAATAAAACAGTATTAGCAAGTTGAATAACACCATAGAAAATTGTAAATAATCCACAAAGTTCATTATAAGTCATATTTCCAAAAGGATTAATAATTAGTAGTATTCCTAAAATATAAATTAAGATAGCAGTTACTAATGTTAATAAAGCTGCATTATTTTTCATCTTAAATAATTTAGTAGATACAACTAATTTTTGAGTTCCACACACTAACATGAACAATCCATAATAGAATGTAAGATTTGATACTATATTACCAGGATTAATAATCATTAAAAGCCCACATAAAGCTGCTAGAACTCCAAATATTAAGTCGTATTTAGATAAGTATAATTTCTTTTCTTTCCCACTCATCCACGCAAATACGCCACCAGTTATAATAAATGTAATTCCTAAAGCACTAACAATTGTTGATAGTTTAATATAAGATTTAGCATATAAAACAAATCCTATTGTTATAAACGCAACATAAAGCACAACCCTTGTTAAATTATTAAATTTGTAATCACTAATATCACTATTTGAAAGCTTTGTCATATCATCTATCCTCCTACAATAATTATACTAAAAGTTGTAAATAAGTCAATTAAGATATTTGAATTTTTAAAACATCAATGGTATAATAATTAACTATTTAAAGGGAGGTGGTTGTATGATAAAAGAAATTACTGCAATTGAGTTTGACGAGTACGCCAAAAATCATGTTCTTTCTAATTTTCATCAATCATCTAACTATGCGTCTTTGATGGCAAAAAGTGGTTATGAAAGATTATATCTTGCACTAAAAGATGATAATAACCATATTATTGGTGCCACATTATTATTAACAAAAAAAATTAAACATATATTCAAATATGGTTATGCTCCACAAGGATTTTTAATTGATTATAAAAACGATAAAGAAGTTAGAAGTTTTACAAACGCTATGAAACAGTATGCTAAAGACAATAAAATTATCTTTATCAAAATTAATCCAGAAATTGCAACATATATATATGATCGTAATTTAAAGAAAAAGAAATTGTCAAACTATTCAATAATTA